>NZ_JARKIN010000001.1:300000-552500 GCF_029351045.1 Streptomyces sp. WMMB303
GCAATGCGGAACCGGAGAAGTGCGGTCACCGGGCACCCGCTGGAGTGCCCCGTCCCCGCACCCGGGCGGACACGCTTGCGGGATGCGGGGACGGGGACAGCAGAGGGAGGGGCTTCGCCGCTGACCTCACCGGCCTCCGGATGAACGAGGCCGGGTGAATGGACGTCCGATCCGGGCGGCCCTCGGTTTCCCGGTGCCGTGCCGGCCGGAGGAGTGCCGGTGCGGTCAGGCGTCGCCGCTGTTGGCGGGCGCCGCCTCGCCGAGCATGGCGAGGGTCAGCACATCGCCGGCGATGCCCCAGCCGCCGTCGGCGACCTCTTCGATGAGCACCATGGTGTTGTCGCGGGCACGCTCGCCGTAGATCTCGACGTACAGCTCGGTGGTGCGGGTGACGATCTGCTCCTTCTGCTTCGGGGTGAGGGTCTTCTCGGGGACCTTGAAGTTCGCGAAAGGCATGGCTGGTTGTTCCTTCTCTCAGTCGGGGGTCTACAGGGAGCTGCCTGCGGTGAGCAGGCTGTCCGGTCCGATGCGGCGGATGAAGCCGGCGCGGAGGCGGTCGGCGACCGGGGAGACGACTTCGCTGCCGTCTCGGCCGGGGTCTGTGGTGCGCGGAGGGCCTTTCGTGGATCGACGGGCCGGCTGCGGAAGGTTCAGATGATTCCGCCGTTGGCGCGGAGGACCTGTCCGTTGATCCAGCGGCCGGCCGGGGAGGCCAGGAACGCGACGACCTCGGCGATATCGGCCGGGGTACCGAGTCGCTCCAGCGGGGGCTGAGCGGCCAGCCGGGCGATGGTCTCCTCGTCCTTGCCGTCCAGGAACAGGTCCGTGGCCGTGGGCCCGGGCGCGACGGCGTTGGCGGTGACCTCCCGGCCCCGCAGCTCCCGGGCCAGGATCAGGGTCAGCGCCTCGACCGCACCCTTGCCGGCGGCATACGCGCCGTAGTCCGGGAAGGCCAGCCCGACCACGGACGTGGAGAAGGTCACGATCGCGCCTCCGGGGCGCACCCGACGGGCGGCCTGCTGGACGACGACGAACGTGCCGCGGACGTTGGTGCGGTGCAGGTCGTCCAGGACGGCCAGGTCCAGCTCGGCGATGGGTGCCATATGGGCCCGCCCGGCCGCGTGCACCACGACGTCGACGCCGCCGAACTCTGCTTCGGCCGCGTCGAACAGGGCCGCCACCGCGCGTTCGTCGGCGACGTCCGCCCGTACCGCGATCGCCCGGCCACCGTCGGTGCCGGCCTCCTGCACGGCGGCTTCGGCCTCGCCCTGGCTGCCGGCAAAGCCGACCACGACGGCATATCCGTCGGCGGCCAGCCGGCCGACGGTCCGGCGCCCGATGCCGCGCGAGCCGCCGGTGACGATCGCAACCCGGGGTGAGAGGGTGGGCTGGGCCGAGACAGCGGTCCCGTCGGGGGAAGTGGGGCCGGCCATAGCTGACTCCTGTGGTGGATGGGGGATCGGGCCATGCCTTGCCGTGGCCCTGCTGCGTCCTCCACGATCGGCCGGTCCCCCCTCCCCAGCCAGGGCTGCGTCTACCCGGGGGATGCCATCCCCTGGCTGAGTTCCGGCCCACCAGCGACCATGGAGGGGTGAACCTTCCGGAACTGGGCGCCTTTCTCAGGACACGCCGCGACCGCATCCGACCCGCCGAGGTCGGTCTCCCCCACGGCCCGCGGCGGCGCGTCCCCGGGCTGCGCCGCGAGGAAGTCGCGCAGCTGGCAGGGCTGTCAGCCGACTACTACACCGAGCTGGAACGCGGCAGCACGAAGAACGGGGCGCAGCCGTCGGCTCAGACCCTGGCCGCCCTCGCCCGAGCCCTGCGCCTGAACGGCGACGAGCGCGACCACCTGTTCCATCTGGCCGAACGGCCGATCCCACCGTCCGTACACGGACCGTCGGCACACGTGCAGCCCGCGCTCCTCGGGCTTCTGGACCGGCTGTCCAACACCCCGGCACGCGTCATCACCGACCTGCACGAAACCCTGGTGGAAAACGAACTGGCCCTGACTCTGCTCGGCAAGTCCCCGGCACACCGCGGTCCGACGGCGAGCTTCGTGTACCGCTGGTTCACCGACCCGCAGTCGCGCGAGATCTACCCGCCCGAAGACCACCCGCAGCACTCCCGGGTGTTCGTGGCCGACCTCCAGGCAGCGGCCGCCCGGCGGGGCCGGGATATGGAGGTCAGGAAGATGGTCGCCGTGCTGCGCCGCCGCAGCCAGGAATTCGCGGCCCTCTGGGACACCCACGACGTCGCGGTGCGCCGCATGGACCACAAGAGGATCGTCCATCCCCTGCTCGGCGTCATCGAACTCGACTGCTACAACCTCCTGAGCGAGGACGGACGGCAACGCCTGCTGTGGTTCACCGCCCCGCCCGGAAGTCCTGGAGCCGAGCAGTTGGAACTGCTGTCTGTCGTGGGAACGCAGGAGCTGAGCGACGCGGAGAGCATGGCACCGAAGAGGTCGTCAGCGGCGGAATCCGGAGCGCAGCGCTGACCCGGCCGATGGACGCCGGCGCCGAACCGGTCCATTCCCGGGCCTCGACGTGCCGAATCCTCTCCGCCGCCGGCGGCGACCTCAGCCTCCCCCGGTCGCTCCCGTCACGCCGGACTCCCCGGTTGACCTCGCCACAAGGTGCCGCATAGCGTGCTCGGCGCATGCGACCCGGCCCACCTCGCACAGGTGTCCGAGCCGCGACCGTAAGCGTTAACGTCAACCAACGCGTCTCTTCTGCCTGCTCGAACGGCCGAGGTGGCGCGACGGCGTACGCCGGACGGGGCCCACCGGCCGAGAACGGAGAACGGCCGGTGCCCACCGAACCACCTCGTCAGGACGATCCGGAGACCGGGCCCGCGGCCACGGGCGGGTTGCCGACGCCGGAGCCCGTTCCCGCGGCGGAACCCGAGCCCAGCAGCGGACTGCGGCGGCTGCGCCGGTTCGCCGTCGACACGACGCCGCTGCGCACGGCCCCCTTCCGGCGCCTGTGGTCCTCGACGGTGGTCACCGCGATCGGCAGCCAGCTCACGGAGTGTCTCGTCCCGGTCGTACCCGGCGGCGAGCCGGAGGGCACCCGGCCGGCCGCGCGCCGTCCCGGTCGACGGTCAGCAGCCGGGAACCAGCGCGTCGAGGATCCGCTCCGGTGCAGGAGCGGTGTCGCAGTCGACCGGCGGGAAGGGGAAACCCGCGACTCCAGCGGGGTCGCTGACGTCACGGCGTCACGATGATTTTCCCGTGCACATGGCCCGACCGGCTGAGTTCGAACGCGTCGGCCAGCCGGGCGAGCGGGAACACCTCGGCCACCCGCACGGTCAGCCGGCCCTCGTCGGCCCATCCGGCCAGGACCGCCAGATCGGCGCCGCTGGGGCGTACCCACATCCACTGGCCGCCCTTCTCCAGCACCGTGTTGTCCGCGATGGAGGCGTGCCTGCCGCCGTCGGCCAGGACTTCCAGCGTGGTGTCCAGGACGCCGCCGACGAAGTCGGCGACCACGTCGGCCCCCTCCGGCGCGACGGCCCTGACCCGCTCGGTGAGGCCATCGCCGTAGGCGACCGGCTCGGCGCCGAGCGCGCGCAGCCGGTCGTGGTTGGCCGGAGAGGCCGTACCGATGACACGTGCGCCGAGCGCGAGGGCGATCTGCACCCCGAGCGACCCCACTCCCCCGGACGCGTTGTGGATCAGCACCGTCTCGCCCTCCCGGGTGCCGAGCCGGGTGAGTGTCTGGTACGCCGTGAGCCCGGCCAGCGGCAGGCCGGCCGCCTGCTGCCAGGACAGCGTGCTCGGGCGGCGGGCCAGACAGCGCACCGGCACGGTGACGAACTCGGCGAACGTGCCGCCGTGCACGTAGTCCTTGCGGGCGTAGGCCATCACCTCGTCGCCCGCGGAGAACTCGGGCACGTCGATACCGACCCGTTCGACGACCCCCGCGACGTCCCAGCCCGGCACGACGGGGAAAACGGCGTCCATCATGCCCTCGAGACCGCCCGCCATGATCTTCCAGTCCACGGGATTGACCGCTGCGCAGCGCACCCGGACCAGCACCTCCCCCGGCCCGACCTTGGGCAGCGGCTCCCGGGTCGCGGACAGCACCTCCGGACCGCCGAACCGGTCGTAGGTCATCGCGTGCATCGTCTCGGCGTCGGAGTCACCGTTGGTCATGGTCACCGCTCCCTTTCGCTCGTTTCCGGTGGGTACGGGGTGCGTACCGGGACCCAGGAGTACCCCGGTGTCCCGTACTCCACTTCTGACCCGGTGCGCTGATCCGCACACCCGCCGCTCCCCGTCGCGGCGGGTGCGGGCTACCGGTCCGAGGTGTACAGGGGCAGGAGGTCGGGCCGCTTGGCCTGAATATGATCACCGGAGGACTCGCCGCGCAGCCTGCGTCCGATCCACGGGAGCAGGTGCTGGCGGGCCCAGTAGAGGTCCTCCCGCCGCGAGCCGGGCGTGACAGCGGCCTGCGGCCACGGCGCGTCGGAGCGGGTGGACGGGTGGTGGCCCAGCACTTCGGCGCAGCGTGCGGCGACCCGCCGGTGCCCCTCGGGGGACAGGTGCAGGCGGTCCTCGTCCCACGCCCTGCGGTCCTGGACCGCCCGCAGCGACCACAGGTCGAGCACCGGGCAGCCGTGCCGGTCGGCGATCGCGCGCAGGTGGCCGTTGTACGTCGCGATCCTGCCGCGCAGATGGCGCAGCAGGGGGAACTCGCGGGTGTCGAAGCCCGTGCAGACCACCACGGTGCCGACGGCCGGGAGGAGGTCGGTCAGCGCGGACTCGTACCGGGCGGCGAGGGCGTCGGGGTCGGAGCCGGGGCGCAGGACATCGTTCCCTCCGGCGCAGAACGTCACCAGGTCGGGGGCGAGTTCCGCGGCCCGGGGCACCTGCTCCGCGACGATCTGGTCGAGCAGTCGGCCGCGTACGGCCAGGTTGGCGTAGCGGAAGGCGCGCGGGTCCCGCTCGGCCAGGAGCGCGGCGAGCCGGTCGGCCCATCCGACGAAGACTCCGTCGCTCCCAGGGTCGCCGACCCCTTCGGTGAAACTGTCCCCGATCGCCGTGTAGGAGGCGATAGGGAATGCCGTATCCGATGACCACTTTCCTGCCGCACCTGTCACGATATGCATTCCATCAGGACGGACAGTCGCGCGCACAAGCGGGGTCCGGTCGCCGGGCACCCGCCGTACGCGTCATGCGCGCGTGGTCGGCTCCGATGCGAAAAGGGCGCACGACAGGAGGCCCGTGCCGGTCGAACCTGCTCCGGTGGCGGTTCGGGTGGGATCACGGGAGTGGATGATCTCGATCGACCCTCCGGCGGGGATAGGTTTGCCCGATGAGCGCGCGATTCGAAGAGCTCGACTGGCAGCCGACGGACCTGGGGGAGATCAGTCTGCGGCGCCGCCGCGACCCCTCCTCCGGAGCGGACGTGTACGAGGTCAAGCTCGATGACGACTTCCTCATGTCCAGTCTCTTCACCGAAGGAGAGGTCGCACTCGCCCGGCTCGGCCTGGCCGCGGCACCCGGGCAGGAGCTGGACGTCGTCGTGGGCGGACTCGGCCTGGGCTGGACGGCCGAGGCCGCGTCCCGGGACCCGCGGGTGCGCTCACTCCTGGTGGTCGAGGCGCTCGAGGCTGTGATCGGGTGGCACGAGCGGGAGCTGGTACCGGCGGGCGCCCGGCTGGCCCCGGACGCCCGGTGCCGCCTGGTGCACGGCGACTTCTTCGCACTCGCGGAGGACCGGGGCTTCGACCCCGACTCCGCGCACCGGCGCTTCCACGCCGTCCTGCTGGACATCGACCACTCCCCGCGGCATGTTCTGCGGCCCGGCAACGCGGCACTGTACGAGCCCGCCGGCCTGCGTCGGCTGGCCCGCCACCTGCACCCCGACGGGGTGTTCGGGCTGTGGTCCGACGACCCGCCGGACGAGCGCTTCCTCTCCGCCCTGGGCGAGGTCTTCGAGGAGGCCGAGGCACACACCGTCCGGTTCGACAATCCGGTGCTGGGCGGCACCTCGGCCAACACCGTCTACGTGTCCCGCGCTCCACAGCCGTGACGCACCGTCCCGGTCCCGGCCCGTCCGCGGGGGCGGGTGGGCGCCCGCTCCCGGCCGGTACCGAAGGGGTTTGCCTGCCGCGGTCCGCCGCGCGACGCTGGAGACGAAAGGTATCCGGCACCCGGCTTCGAAGGAAGGTGCCTGTGATGCGCAAGGTTGCGGACTGCAGGGATTACCCGAGCGAATCGAACTGCACCCTCACCATCGCCGGGGAGGAGGACGAGGTGGTCCGGGCAGCGGCCGAGCACGCGGCTTCCGTCCACGGTCACACCGACACCCCGGAGCTGCGCGAAGAGGTGCGCAAGATGCTCAAGGACGAGAGGACGCCGCAAGCGGCCTGAGCGTCCGCTCGCGTACAGCCCGCCGTCGGGCCCGTCCATCGGATCACCGAAGGCGCTGGCCAGTGCCCACCGCCCGCCGGGCCCCTGGCGGGCCGACGGGGCGGTGACGATGGTCCGCCGTCCCTTCGCTCGTGCCGCCTTTCGCTGCGCTCGGCGCAGCCCGGTACCTCGCACCGGCACCGGCACGACGGCGGGATCGGGCGAAGCCCGGCGGTAGGGAGAGCGTCAGCCGTGGCCGCGCGCCGGCCCCGAACGAGGGCGCGTACGCTGGACATATGTCTGACCCGAAACAATCCGAGCTCGACACCCTGTACGCGGACGCCGACGCAGGTGTGCAGGAGGCTCGGCAGCGCGTGCGTGACGCGTCGGCCGGCAAGGACAGCGCCAGGCTGGACACCGCGCTGGACGAGTTGGAGGCCGCACTGGCGCACCGAGAGGCGGCACGGCTCCGGACGCGGGAAGACGCCTGGATCCTCACCGCGCTCGGCGCGGCCAATGCCATCGACCCGGAGTTCCACGGATCCGACGCGCCGCAGTCGTCCGACGCGGACTCCGGCGGGGAGTCCCCGCTCGCCGGCTGAGGCCTCCGGCGCCCACCGTGCTGCTCGAATCCGTGCGGCCGCACCGGCCTGAACCGAGCAGGTCCCGGTTGCGGTTGGGGCGGCGGCCTGTCCGAGACGGGGGCCTCGGGGCAGTCAGCGCCGGAGCGGGATGCCGCGGGGACAAGCCGGGCGGCACCGGTTCGGTGGCAGGCACCCGGCGCGGATGGAACCCGTCCGGCGCGGGGGCACCTGGCGGTTCCTCCGCGCCGGACGGGAGCTGTGAAGCCCCGCACCGGGCGACGGGTCAGCCGGACCGCGCCTGTAGGGACATCGATCGTTCCCGCGCGTCCCAGCGGTGCGGATCGTCCTCGAGTTCGGCCCGGTTCCAGTCGCCGTGCACGGCCGCCGCCTCATAGGTGCTCTGCAGGAAGTCGGTCAGCACCCGGTCGGGCTCGGGGTCGGTGCGGACCACTTCGTACGGGAGCAGGAACTGGCCGTTCTGCTCGCTGTAGAACGCACCGCCGGGAAGCACCGGATGGTCCCGGAAGCCGTCCGGCTCCGGGTAGGCGTAGGCGTAGAACGCCCCTTCCGCCCCGCCGCCCGGCCAGAAGCCGCAGCTGCTCAACTCCCGTGAGTAGCCCTCCAGCATCACCCAGTCCCCGCAGTGCGGCGCACCGCCCGGGTGGGGCGGGGCCGAGCGGCCCGAGAACCGGGTGCAGGCCAGGTCCATGGCGCCCCAGAAGAAGTGCACGGGGCTGACCTTGCCCACGAAGCGCGACCGGAACTGCCCCAGGACGCGCTGTGCTTGGAGGAGCTGGCGCCAGAAGAGCTGAGCGGCCTCCGGGTCGTAGGACGCGTGCACGGTGTCCTCGGGGAACGGAATCGCCTGCTCCACCTCGTTGGGCCGTGGTTGTATCGGTGTGCGGACCCCCACCTCGTGCAGGGCGCGCATCGTCTCCTCGTAGAACTGCGCGACCGGTTTGGCCTCCAGACGTACTCGGCGTGCGGCTCCGTCGCTGGTGCGGATCCGCAGCGAGTGGTCGACGAAGTCGAATTCGATGTCGAACGCTCCGGTGCCGTGCGGGATCGTGGAGGTCGTGAGCCCGCTCGGGGTGACGTAGAGCGTCACCTGCCACCAGTGGTTGACCAGGGGCGCGTGGGCCAGCCGGATCTTGCCGATGATCTGGGTCCACATGTGGAGCGTGTCCCGCGTCCCGGTCCAGTCCGCCACCCGGAGCCGGGGCCACGCGCCGCGGCTGTGCGACGTCGTCAGCTCTGCCATCGCCACCTCCTCGCCGGGGTTCGGCGTTCTCCCCCGATGGTGGGCCCGGTCCGGCGGGGCCACAACTCGGGGGTGCGCGTCACTCCGCCCGGTGTCCGGCTCGCCGGGGCCGGCCGCGCCGCGGTGGCCGGGGCACCGGCGTCGCGGCGGGGTTCAGGAGGAGCGACGCCGGACCAGTTCGGTGGGGAGCACCAAGCGGGGCTGCTGCTCGGCCCCGGCGGCGCCGGGCGAGGTGCGCGGGGGGCCCTCCTGGGCGCGCGCCATCAGGTCCAGCAGCATCCGGACCATGGCGCGCCCCATCTCCTCGATGGGCTGCCGCACGGTGGTCAGCGGCGGATCCATGTGCCGTGCGACGGCCGAGTCGTCGAACCCGACGAGGGCCACGTCCTCGGGAACCTCGCGCCCTGCTTCGCGCAGCGCCAGCCGGGCTCCGGCGGCCATCACGTCCGAGGCGCAGAAGACCGCGTCCACCTCCGGGTCCCGGGCCAGCAGTTCCCGCATGGCGCGGTGCCCGCCCTCCTCGGTGAAGTCGCCCTGTACGACCAGGGGGCCGTCCGCGCGGAGGGGGCCGTCCTCCGGGTCAGGCGGCGGGGCGCCCTCCCGTCCGGCCGCGCGGAGCGCCGCGTGGTAGCCGGCCAGGCGGCAGCGGGCCCCGTAGATGTCCGGCGGCCCGGTGATGGTGGCGACCTTCCGCCGCCCGCGGCCGATCAGGTGCTCGACGGCGAGCTGCGCGCCGAGGAGGTTGTCGGAGTCGACGTAGGGCAGTTGCTCGGCGTGGGAGCGGCGGCCGCTGAGCACGGCGGGCATGCCGACCTCCCGCAGCAGGTCCGGCAGCGGATCGTCGCCGTGTACGGACACCAGCAGGACGCCGTCCACCCGGTGCGCCGCGGCGTACTGGGCGAAGCGCTCGCGTCCGCGCTGATCGCGGATGAGGGTCAGCAGGAGTTGCATGTCCGTGTCGCCGAGTTCGGCGCTGACCCCGCGCAGGATCTCGGAGAAGTAGGGCTCGGCGAACAGGCGGTTCTCCTGCTCCGGGACGACGAGCGCGATGGCGTCCATGCTCCCGGCCGCCAGTGCCCGCGCGGCGCGGTTGGGCACGTAGCCCAGTTCCGCCACGGCGGCCTGGACCGCGCTGCGGGTGCGTTCGCTGACCCGGGGTGAGCCGTTGATGACGCGGGAGGCGGTGCCCCGCCCGACGCCCGCACGCGCGGCGACCTGTTCCAGGGTCGGCCCGGATTTCCCGGCACCGTCCGCGCGGGCTGCTGGCATGGACGCGTCCTCCTTGTTCCCGGGTCCTGGGGCGCCCGGCCCACCTCCTGAGGGGCGGCCGGCGCACCGCCGTGCGGCAGGCCCCCCGTGGGCCGGCCCCACGTGTCGGGCCCATTCAACTACATCCGGCCGCTCCCGCACTCAGGGAGCGCTCCCTTGCCGGATCCCTTGACGTGGCTCTGTTCCTCACACATGCTGCAACGCATCGATGGGAGCGCTCCCATTACGGCGCTTCCCGCTTTCGCAGGTCCGGGAGGGACGGCACAGCCATGCGTACGACCAGGAAGAGAACCACGGGGCGACCGCTGCGCAGCGGGCCCCTCGCCTGCGGCCTGGCGGCCGTACTGGGGGCGGGCGCGCTGACCGGGTGCGCCCAGGACAGCGGCGGCTCCGGCGGCGAAGACGGCAGGACCACCCTCTCGGTCGGGGTGTTCGGGGTCTTCGGCTACAAGCAGGCCGGCCTCTACGACGAGTACGAGAAGCTCCACCCGGACATCCGGATCAAGGAGAACTCCACCGAGCGCAACGAAAACTACTACCCGGCCCTGCTCAACCACCTGACGGCCAACAGCGGGCTGAGCGACATCCAGGCCGTCGAGGTCGACAACATCAACGAGGTCGCCGGGCTGCACGCGGACAAACTCGTCGACATGGCGAAGGTCGAGGGGGTACGCAGGTCCGACTGGCTCGAGTGGAAGTGGAACCAGGCCAAGGCCGACAGCGGCCAGGTCGTGGGCCTGGGCACGGACATCGGCCCGATGGGGGTCTGCTACCGCAAGGACCTGTTCGCGAAGGCCGGACTGCCCACCGACCGCAAGGAGGTGGGCAAGCTGTGGCAGGGCGACTGGTCCAAGTACGTCGACGCCGGTGAGAAGTACACGAAGTCCGCACCCGAAGGCACCGCCTTCATGGACGGCGCCGCCGGCCTCTACAACGGCGCGGTCTCCAGCTATCCGGTCAAGTACTACAACGCCGGCGGCAAGCTCATCTACAAGAAGAGCGAGGGCGTCCGGGAATCCTGGGACCTGGCCATGCGCGCGATCAAGGGCGACATGACCGGCAAGCTCAAACAGTTCGACAAGGAGTGGGACCAGGGCTACGCCAACGGGGACTTCGCCAGCGTGGTCTGCCCGCCCTGGATGCTCGGCTACATCAAGGAGAAGGCCGGGGACAAGGGCGCGGGCAAGTGGGACGTGGCCGCGGCGCCCAGGCCCGCGAACTGGGGCGGCTCGTTCCTGACCGTCCCCAAGGGCGGCAAGCACCGGAAGGAGGCCGTCGAGCTGGCCACGTGGCTGACCGCACCCGAGCAGCAGGCCAAACTGTTCGAGAAGCAGGCCAGCTTCCCCAGTTCGCAGGCGGCCTACGCGCTGCCCGAGGTCAAGGGCGCCGAGCACCCGTACTTCGACGACGCGCCGATCGGGCGGATCTTCTCCGAGGCAGCCGAGGGCATCCCCACCACTCCGCTCGGGCCGAAGGACCAGATGATCAAGACGACCATCTCCGACATCGGCATCCTCCAGGTGGAGCAGCAGGGCAAGAAGCCCCGGGAGGGCTGGGACGCCGCGGTGAAGAAGATCGATGACGTCGTCGAGGACTGAGCCGCTCCCCCGCGTGCGGGAGGCCGGGCGCCCCGTCCCGGCGGACGGCGGCCGCGAGCGCTCCCAGGAGCGACGGGGTCGGCGGCGCCACCGGTGGGACGCCCGGTTCAGCCCCTACGCGTTCGTCGCGCCGTTCTTCGTGTTCTTCGCGGCGTTCGGCCTCTTCCCGCTCCTGTACACGGGCTGGGCCTCGCTGCACAAGGTCTCGCTGCACGACCCGACCCGGATGGAGTGGGTCGGCCTGCACAACTTCTCCAGGCTGCTGGAGGACGACTTCTTCTGGAACGCGCTGCGCAACACCCTGACCATCGGCGTCCTGTCCACCGTGCCACAGCTCCTGATGGCCCTGGGCCTGGCCCATCTGCTCAACTACCGGCTGCGCGGGTCCACCTTCTTCCGCGTCGCGATGCTCACGCCCTACGCCACCTCGGTGGCCGCCGCCACGCTGGTGTTCACGATGCTCTTCGGCCGCGACTACGGGATGATCAACTGGGGTCTCGGGCTGGTCGGCATCGAGCACATCGACTGGGAGAACGGCACCTGGACCTCCCAACTGGCCGTCTCCTCCATCGTCGTGTGGCGGTGGACGGGCTACAACGCGCTGATCTACCTGGCCGCCATGCAGGCCGTCCCGGACGACCTGTACGAGTCCGCGGCACTGGACGGGGCCAACCGGTGGCAGCAGTTCCTGCACGTCACGATTCCCGCGCTGCGACCGACGATCCTGTTCACAGTGGTCGTCTCCACCATCGGCGCAACCCAGCTGTTCGGGGAACCGCTGCTGTTCGGCGGCTCGCAGACCGGCGGCGGTTCGCACCAGTACCAGACGCTGGGGCTCTACCTCTACGAGCAGGGCTGGTTCGACTTCCAGCTCGGCCGGGCCTCCGCCATCGCCTGGACGATGTTCCTGCTCCTCATCGTGATCGGCCTGGTCAACTGGCTGATCGCGCGACGCCTCAACAGCACCGGCAAGTGAAGGGATGGACATGCTGCCGACGACGGCCCGGCGCCGCGCCCGCGGAGCGGGCACCGGGGCGGCCCCCCGCAGGGCAGGCAGTGCCGGACGGCACCTGCACGCGGGCCGGCTGACCTACGGCATCCTGCTGCTCTTCACCGCCGGTTCGCTCTTCCCGCTGATCTGGACGGCGATCGCCGCCTCCCGGAACAACCAGCGGCTGGCCGAGACGCCGCCGCCGTTCTGGTTCGGCGGCAATCTGTTCAGCAACATGGCCACGGCCTGGCAGGACGCGAACATGGGCAAGGCGCTGCTGAACACCACCTTCGTGGCCGGCAGCATCGCCCTGAGCACGGTCGTGTTCGCCACCCTGGCCGGATACGCCTTCGCCAAGCTCCGCTTCCGCGCGAAGAACGCGCTGCTGATGGCGGTGATCGGCACGATGATGGTGCCGCCGCAGCTCAGCGTGGTGCCGCTGTTCATGGCGATCGCCGAACTGGAGTGGACCAACCAGCTCCAGGCCGTGATCCTGCCGATGATGGTCAACGCCTTCGGCGTCTTCTTCATGCGCCAGTACCTGGTCAACGCGCTGCCGACGGAGCTGATCGAGGCCGCACGCGTGGACGGTGCGCACAGCCTGCGCGTCGTCTGGCACGTGGTCTTCCCCGTGGCCCGGCCCGCGATGGCCGTACTGGGGATGCTGACCTTCGTACTGGCCTGGAACGAGTTCTTCTGGCCCATCATCGCGCTGACCCAGGACAACCCCACCGTGCAGGTAGCGCTGACCGGCCTGGGGCGCGGATACATCCCCGACGAGTCGGTCATCATGGCCGGCGCCCTGCTGGGGACTCTGCCGCTGCTGCTCGCCTTCACCGTGTTCGGCAAGCAGATCGTCGGCGGCGTCATGCAGGGGGCGGTCAAAGGCTGACCCGAGCCGTGCGCGACGGGCCGTGGGACCCGGCCGCACGGGCCGGAGCCGTGCGGGAGGCCGTGTGGGGCGGCCTCCCGCACGGCTCCCCCACCCCGAACCACCCGCATCACCACGAGTCAGGGCACAGCCGTGCCCGCAACCCTGGGAGCGCTCCTATGACATCCGTGCAGGCCGGTTCCGCACCGGACACCACCGCTCCGCTCCGCTTCCCGAGCGGCTTCCTGTGGGGCGCCGCCACCTCCGCGTACCAGATCGAAGGCGCCGTGCGGGAGGACGGGCGGACCCCGTCCATCTGGGACACCTACTCCCACACGCCCGGCAGGGTGGCCGGCGGCGACACCGGGGACGTGGCCTGCGACCACTACCACCGCTACCGGGAGGACGTGGCGCTGATGGCCGAACTGGGCCTGGGCGCCTACCGGTTCTCCGTCTCCTGGCCGCGGGTCCAGCCCACCGGGCGCGGCCCCGCCGCCCAGCGCGGGCTCGACTTCTACCGGGCGCTGGCCGACGAGCTCCTCGACGCGGGCATCACCCCGCTGCTCACCCTCTACCACTGGGACCTGCCGCAGGAGCTGGAGGACGAGGGCGGCTGGCCGGCGCGGGAGACCGCGTACCGCTTCGCGGAGTACGCGGGCCTGGTCGCCGAGGCGCTCGGCGACCGGGTGGAGATGTGGACCACGCTCAACGAACCGTGGTGCAGCGCGTTCCTCGGCTACGGGTCCGGGGTGCACGCGCCGGGCCGCACCGACCCGGTCGACGCGCTGCGGGCGGCGCACCACCTCAACCTCGGACACGGGCTGGCCGTCCAGGCGCTGCGTGCGGCCCTCCCCGACCGCGCCCGGGTCAGTGTGAGCCTGAACCCGGCGGCCGTGCGCCCGCGCACCGGCACCCCGGCCGACCGGGACGCGGCCCGCCGCATCGACGCGCTGGCCACCCGGGTCTTCACCGGGCCGATGCTGCACGGCAGATACGACATGGACCTGCTGGAGGACACGGCCCGGCTCACCGACTGGTCCTTCGTCCGGGACGGCGACCCGGACCTCGCCCACCAGCCGCTCGACGGGATCTGCCTGAACTACTACACGCCGACCGTCGTCTCCGCCGCCCCGGCCGGCACCGAGCCCGAGCGCAACGACGGACACGGCGGCAGCGCGCACTCCCCCTGGCCGGGCGCCGACCGGGTCGCCTTCCACCAGCCGCCGGGCAGCCGCACGGCGATGGGCTGGAGCATCGACCCCGGCGGTCTGACCGAGCTGCTGCTCCGCTTCCACCGGGAGGCGCCCGGGACGCCGCTGTACGTGACCGAGAACGGGGCCTGTTACCCCGACGCGCCGGACGCCGACGGCCGGTTCCACGACCCGGAGCGGCTCAGCTATCTCCAGCGCCATCTGCGGGCCGTGCACCGCGCCCTGGAGGAAGGCGCCGATGTGCGCGGTTACTTCACCTGGTCGCTGCTGGACAACTTCGAGTGGGCCTGGGGCTACGACAAGCGCTTCGGCCTGGTGCACGTCGACTACCCGACCCAACGCCGCACCCCCAGGTCCAGCGCCGCCTGGTACGCGCGGGTGGCCCGCTCGGGGGAGCTGCCGCCGGAGTGACCCCGCAGCCGGGTGGCGGCCCGCCCGGTCCCGTCCGCGGGGAGCGCCGGCCAGGGGCCGCCGCTCCCCGCGGGGCCGGGCTCAGCTCGTCGGGTTGTGCGCGAGGACGGCTTCGAGGAGCCCCGGCTCGGACTGGGGGAAGTCCATCGGAATGATGCCGAGGCCGGCAGCCCCGGCCATTCCGGAGCCGTTGAGGAACTTTTTCACCTGCGGGTTGAGCCGGTCCGCGTTCCAGGCGGGCGGCAGGCCGGCGGCCGTGCTCGTGAAGTTGACGTACCAGGGGCCGGGTTCGGCCGCGGCCTGGCGGAACTGGTCGGTGATCCTGTCGTACTTGGCGAACGGCTCGGCCCGGTAGTCGTCCTGGACGTCGAAGAGCTCCGGGTCGGCCCAGCGGATGCCGGGCAGACCGCCGTTGTCGGCGAGGACCACGACCTTGCCGCGCGCCTCGCCCAGGGTGGGCGGCGTGCTGTCGAGCCGCAGCAGGGAGCGCCATCCCTTCTCGTCCAGGTACACCTCGAAGATCCGGCGGAACTCCTCGTCGCCGACCGAGGAGTACTCCTGCTTCACCCGCATCAGGATCGTCTCGCCGGGGTGCGCGGCGAGGAAGTCGCGGCAGGCTATGAGCACATCACCGAACATCAGGTGCTGGTAGAACGCGCCGTGGTGGATGGCGAACACCCCGTCGATGGCCCGGCAGCGCACGTCCAGGAACCGGATACCGGCTTCCAATTGCTCGCTGATCAGCGTGTCCTGGCACTCCACCCAGGCGCCACCGTACCGCGCTCCCGAGTCGTGGCTGCCGGGGATGGTCAGTGAGCGCAGCGGGGTGGCGGCCGGCAGCGGCGCCATCCAGTCCGGCGGGGCGGCCCGCCGCCGGGAGCGCGCCCGCGCTCCGCTCTGCGCCACGGCGACGCCGCCGGCCGCGGAGGCCAGCATCCCGGCCGTCGGCAGTACGGCCGCGCTCCTGAGAAATCCCCGCCTGTCCATGTACGAAATCCCCCGTCGGTCCGTGTCGATCTCCTCGATATCCGCGCACATCATGGTCGAGCGCGCAGGGCGGCGGAAGGGCGCCTCGGGAGCGGTGACCGTTCACCGGCCCTTCTGTGACGGGCTCACGACATCCGGCCGGGGCGTCCGCAGCCACCCGCCCCGCCGGGCACCGCGGGGCACGGCCGGCTGCCGGGGCGCCTGACCGGGAACTGCCGCCACCCGCCGTACGATCGCCGGGACGGCAGGCGGGGACGGGAGTCGGGAGAGGGACCATGGAGGCGCACCAGGACAACGCACCCGGAGCCGTCCCCTTCCGGTCGGCCACCGGCCGGTGGGTGCTCGTGGCGACCGTCCTGGGCTCGGCCATGGGCTTCCTCGACGCGACCGTCGTCAACGTGGCGCTGCCCGTGATCGGGCGGGACATCGGTGCCGGTGTGTCGGATCTCCAGTGGGTCCTCGACAGTTATCTGCTCACGCTCGCCGCGCTCATCCTGCTCGGCGGCTCGCTCGCCGACCGCTACGGGCGCAGACGGGTGTTCACCCTCGGAGTGGCCTGCTTCATGATCCCCTCCGTACTGTGCGCGCTGGCGCCGACCGCCGGGATCCTCATCCTGGCCAGGGCGTTGCAGGGCGTCGGTGCCGCGCTGCTCACCCCCGGCAGCCTGGCCATCATCCAGTCGACCTACCGCTCCGCCGACCGTCCCGCCGCGATCGGCGCCTGGTCCGCGCTCACCGGGGTGGCCTCGGCACTCGGCCCGATCGTCGGTGGCTACCTCATCGACGCCTTCTCCTGGCGGTGGATCTTCCTCATCAACGTCCCGATCGGGCTCCTCGTCATCGCCGTCACCGCCCGCCGGGTCCCGGAGAGCCGCGACCCCGCCGCGACGGGACGACTGGACGTGTCCGGCGCGGGACTGGCGACCCTGGGGCTGGGCGGGGTCACCTACGCACTGATCGAGGGGCCGCGCGGTGAGTCGCCCGGCTGGCTCACCGCCGCCGCTCTCGTCCTCGGCCTCGCCGCCCTCGCCGGGTTCGCCCACACCGAGCGCCATGCGCCCAGCCCCATGCTGCCCCCGGGCGTCTTCACGGCGCCCCAGTTCCTCAGCGCGAATGCGGTCACCTTCGTGGTGTACTCCGCGCTGGGCGGCGTCTTCTTCCTGCTCGTGGTCTTCCTGCAGACCTCCCTCGGCTACACACCGCTGTACGCGGGCGCGGCGTCCCTGCCGGTGACCCTGCTGATGCTCGCGCTCTCCTCCCGGGCCGGGGCGCTGGCCCAGCGCATCGGCCCGCGCATCCCGCTGACGGTCGGGCCGATGCTGCTGGCGGCCGGCATGCTGCTGATGCTGCGGATCGAAGTGGGCGAGACCGGCGTGAGCGGCTATTCCGCTTCGGTGCTGCCCGCCGTTCTCGTCTTCGGTCTGGGCCTGGCCACCACGGTCGCGCCGGTGACCGCGACCGCCCTGGCAGCGGCCCCCGCGGAGCAGTCGGGCGTGGCCTCCGGCGTCAACAACGCCGTCTCCCGCGTGGCCCAACTCGCGGCCGTCGCCGCGCTGCCCGTGCTCGCCGGAATCAGCGGCAGCGACTTCCAGGACCCGCGCGCTCTCGCGGCCGGCTTCCGGAACGCCATGCTCATCACGGCGGGGCTCGCGGTGGCCGGCGGGCTCCTCGCCTTCGCAACGATCCGTCGCGACGTCCTGGCACCACCCTCGGCACCGGAAGCGGCCGCCGAGAAGCGCCCGCCGAAGCCGGCGGAGCCCTGCCCGTACGAGTGCCCGATGGCGGGCACGCCGCTCCGGCCGGCGCCGGCCCCGGCTCGGCGGAGCGATCCCCCGCCCGGCCCGGGGCCGTCGGACTCGGCACCGCCGGGCTCCGCATCGTCCTAGCGCATCGGGACTGCCCGGCCGTCTGCGAGGGCCAGGGTGGTCTCGGCCGGTCCGGCGGTGTCCTGGGCGCCGCCCGGCGGACGTGCGTACCCTTCCCGAGACCGGTGCCCGTGGGTACCCGGCACCCGCGGCGTTGCAGCCCTCGGAGCCACCGCACCTTGGCCTCCCCTCAGTGCACTCGGCCACACCCGGATGCCCTCCGGTGCCCGGCTGTGGAGCGCGACGCGCGTAAGTTCGTCGGCGCGGAACCGTCTCTGACAGCGGTGAGGCCGAGGAGAGCTGCATGCGGGCTGCTGCCTACGCCGTCCTTCCGGCGAGTGTGCTCGTCGTACTGGCCGGGCTGCTCGGGGCCGTACCGCCCCCGGCTGCGAGCGACGGCCGGGAGGCGGGGCCGCCTCCCGGTGTCAGCAGGGGGTTCGACCGGCCGACGCGGGGATTCGCGCCTGCCGGCACCGTGCTCAGGCGGGCGGCCCCCACGCGGGTGGGACTCGGTCCCGGGCCGGTCGAGGAGTTCCTGCGCCGACTGCCGGACTGGACCGACCCCGCGAGCGGCGCGGAGTATCTGTTCCCCGGAGCCACGGCGCTGCTCGCGCACGACGGCGCGGTCGTCGCCCGGCGCGCGAGCGGCGACGCCGTCCGCTACACCGGACAGCGGGAGTTGCCGCCGCGCAGGCGGGTACCGGCCCGCACCGGCACCGTCTACGACGTCGCGTCCCTCACGAAGCTGTTCACCTCGATCGTCGCCCTGCAGCAGGTCGACGCCGGTCGCCTGCGAACGCACCCGTCGCCCGCTACCTTCCCGCGTTCGCAGCCCGGGGGAAGGGCGGCATCACCCTCCGGCAGTTGCTCACCCACACCTCGGGCCTGCCGGCCGAGCCCCGGCCACCGCTGTGGACGGTCGACGGCGGACCGCGGGCGCGCCGCCACTCGATCCTGCGGACCCGGCCGTCGGCCCGGCCGGGGGCCGCCTACCAGTACTCCGACATCAATATGATCAGCCTGCAACTGGTCCTGGAACGCGTGACCGGGCGAGGCCTGGAGGCACTCGTGCGGCGGGGCATCACCGAGCCACTGCGCATGCATGACACCGCCTACCGCCCGCCCGCGGCCCGGCGGCCGCGGATCGCCGCCACCTCGTTCAAGACCCGGCCGGCCCGGGGTCTGCTGCGGGGGTCGGTGCACGACGACAACGCCCGGTCCCTGGGGGGCGTGGCCGGGCACGCCGGACTCTTCTCCACCGTCGACGATCTGGCGGTGCTCGCCCAGACCCTGCTCAACGGCGGCACGTACCGGGGGCGGCGGATCCTCGCCCCGACCGCGGTCACGCTGCTGGGCAGGAACCACACGAGCCGCTTCCCGGGGGACGCCCATGGCCTGGGCTTCGAACTCGACCAGGCGTGGTACATGGGGGCCCTGTCCTCGCCGCGGACGCTGGGACACACCGGGTTCACCGGTACTTCGCTGGTGATCGACCCCCTGTCGCGCTCGTTCGCGATTCTGCTCACCAACCGGGTACACCCTCGCGACGAGACCCCGTCGATCAACCCGGCGCGGCGCGCACTCGCCCGGGCGCTGTCCCGGTCGCTTCCGGTACGGGCGCCGGGCGGCGGCCCCTCGTGGTTCGCCGGGCCGCCGGACGGCCCGCGGCGCGGTCTGAGGGAAGCCGGTGGCCGGAACGGCTTCCCGGAAACCGAGAGCACCCTGACGACCGGTCCGCTGCGGCTCCCCGCTCCGGACCGGGTCACCAGGCCACCGGACGGCCCAGCCCGACCGTACGGTGGGCGGAGGCCGCTGCGCGTCCGGTACGACGCCTTCGTGGACGTCGACGAAACCGACCGGTTCGTCATGGAATACAGCACGGACGGCGGCCGCACCTGGCGCGCCGTACCGGGCACGGCACGGTACGGGTACCACGGACGGCGCTGGCAGCGGGTGCACGCCCGGCTGCCGGCCGGCCCGTACCCCGCGGGCCTGCGGCTGCGCTGGCGGTACACCACCACCGGGGTCTCCGGCGGCCGGGGCGTGAACCTGGCGGGGGTGCGGGTGACCGACGCCACGCGCGTACTGTTCGACGGCGACTGCCCCGCCACCCGGCCGGCCGCGCACGGCTGGCGGCCGCTGCCTCCGCCCCGGCCGCCGGCGTACGCCTCCGGACTCGTCCCGGGCGGCACGGCCCTCGGCTGTCCCCGCGAGGCGCTGCCGGGGACCATCCACCGCCCCCGGCGCGGCCCCGCGCCGTCACGGCTGTAGACGGACCGCGCTCCAGCCCTCCGCAGCGCGGTCGTAGCGCAGCCGTTCGTGCAGGCGCCGGGTGCCGTCGGCCCAGAATTCGACGGAATCGGGGGCGATTTCGAAACCGACGTACGCGGCGGGACGCGGCTGGGGGCCCTGGCCGCCGGCTGTCTCGGCGCGGGCCCGCAGCCGCGCCACGTCCGTCAGATCGACGAGCGGCTCGCTCTGCCGGGAGGAGACGGTCATGGCGTGGGTGAACACCGGGCGGGCGGCCCACAAGGCGTCGCACTCGGGGTCGGAGAGCCTGCGGACAGGGCCCGCCAGGCTGATCTGCTGACCGGTCTCACGCCAGTACAGCAGGCCGGAGGCCCAGGGGTTGGCCCGCAGTTCGCGACCCTTGCGGCTGCCGTCGTGGGTGGCGAAGACGATGCCGGTGGCGGTCACCCGGTTCAGGACGACGGTCCGCAGCGAGGAGCGGCCCCCGGCGTCTGCGGTGGCCAGCGCCAGGGCCCGCGGCTCGCGTACGCCGTGCGCCTCCGCGGACTCCAGCCAGCCGCGCAGAAGCCCCAGCGGCTCGGCGGGCGGCGAGAGGTACTCGGGAAAGGTCACGTCGATCTCCCCGGTCAGGGTCTCCGACCTGCCAGTGGCCATGCCGTCTCTCTTCCCTGTCCGCCGCGCGATCGTCGCGCGGATGTCATCGGAGCGGGCCTCTCCGGCGCCGCGGTCACACATGCAGGCTGCCCTCCGCCACCAGCACCCCGGCGCCGCCCACGTCCACCGAGGCGGGGGAGCCGGCAGCCTCCACCGTCCCCTCGGCCCGGGCCAGCATCAGCGAGGGGCGGCCCATCTCGACGCCCTGGGTGATCCGGATCTGCCGGCCGTAGGGTGCCATGCCGTGCCGGGCCAGATGGACGGCCAGCGGTCCGGCCGCGGACCCGGTGGCGGCGTCCTCGGTGACACCGTAGGCGGGCGAGAACATCCGGGTGCGCCAGGAGCTCGCGCCCTCCTCGTCCGGCGCCGGGCGCCTCGTCTCCCCGCCGGGGTCGGGGGCGAAGCAGTTGGCGGCCAGGTCCTCGAAAGCGGCCAGAGCTCGGTGGTCGGGGCGGAGGGCGGACAGCGCGGCGACGCTCTCCAGGCCGACGAGGACGTGTCGGGGTCCGTTGTGGTAAATCTCCACGGGCAGCGTGGACTTCTGCACGCCGAGCGCGGTCAGCAGCTCTTCGGCACGCGCGAAGGGGCGCCAGGTGGGGACAGGTTGCCGCATCCGGGCGGCGACCACCCTGCCCTGCTTCCTTGTGAGGTCGAACGGGACGATGCCCATGGCCGTCTCCAGCCGTAACCGGTCCCCAGGACCGCGGGCCCCCAGCGCGATGGCCGTACCCAGCAGCGGGTGCCCGGCGAAAGGCAACTCGTTGACCGGGGTGAAGATGCGGATCCGGGCGTCACCACCGTGCCGGGGCCGGAGCACGAACGTGGTCTCCGACAGGTTCATCTCCCGGGCGATGCGCTGCATCGTGCGGGGTGACAGATCGTCGCTGCCGAAGAACACGGCCACAGGGTTGCCGAGCAGCGGCTGGTGGGCGAACGCGTCCACGACGACGTACGTGTGCATCGGGGGCCTCCGAGTGGTGGACGAAGAGGAGTGGCGCGGGCCGCGTCGCCGCGGGCTCCGGGCCGGAAGCCGAGGTGCCGGGTCACCGGCCGAGCGCGGCCCGCAGGGCGCGGCCCATGATGCCCGGGCCGTCCCGGGTGAGCACCGATTCGGCGTGGAACTGCATCGACGCGAACCGCGGCCCGCGCAGCGCGTGGATCTCCTGCGTCTCGGGATCCCGCGCCGCCTCCACCACGCCCACACCCTCGACATCGGTCTTGTCGTGCCGGGCGTGGGCGGCGAACGTGTTGTAGAAGCCGACCCGTTCACGGGCCCCGAACAGGTCGATCTCCCGCTGCACCCCCTGGTCCGGAGCGTCCCGGCGGACGAGCGGGAATCCGAGCCGGCGGCAGAGGGCCTGGTGGCTGAGGCAGACGGCGACGAAGGGACGCTGCCGCTCGAGCAGGCAGCCGATCGCCGCATGCAGACGGGCCGTCCTGGGGCACGAGAGATCCCGCGGGTCGCCGGGGCCCGGCCCCATCACGACCAGATCGTAGGCGTCGAACGCGGCCTCCTCGTCGTGGCGACGCACCCTCACCCGCAGGCCGAGAGCGCGCAACTGAAGGGCGATCATCGCCGTGAAGGTGTCTTCCATGTCGACGACCAGTACGCTCCGGCCGGCCAGCTCGGCAGCACCGTCGAAGCCGTGGGCGTCGGCGGGACCGGCGGCCGTGGACAAGCCGGGGGCGCCCACGTCGCGGGGGACGCCGCCCGCTCCCGGATGCCGCCCGGAGGGCGGCGTCCGGCAGGCTGCCGTCTCGTCCAGCCAGAAGTCCGCGAGCGGCTCGTTGCGCCGGTCCAGCGCGCCGCGCACGCTCGGATGGGCGGCGAAGGAACGGGCGGAGCCCGGTTCCAGGGCCGCGATGAGTCCTGCCGCCTTGGCACGGGTCTCGGCCGCCTCGGACGCCGGATCCGAGTGGCGGACGAGCGTGGCACCGACGCCGATGCGGACCTCCCCGGCGGCGTCGATGTCGGCGGTCCGGATGAGGATCGCGGAGTCCAGCGTCCTGCCGCCGCGCCCGTCCCGGCCGATCAGGGCCGCGACGCCGCTGTAGTAGCCGCGGCCCTGCCGCTCGTACCGGGAGATGACCCGGGCCGCGCTCTCCAGAGGACTCCCGGTCACGGTCGGCGCGAGCAGCGTCTCGTGCAGGATCTCGCGCACGCCCCGCGCTGTGTGCCCCTCGATGAAGTACTCGGTGTGGGCCAGTCGGGCCATCTCCTTCAGGTACGGCCCGGCAAGGCGACCGCCTTTTTCGCAGACCCGCGCCATCATCTTCAGCTCTTCGTCGACGACCATGTACAGCTCCTCGGCCTCCTTGCGGTCGGCGAGGAAGTCCAGGACCCCGGTGAGTTCCGGGCCCCCGGCCGGATAGCGGTAGGTGCCGCTGATCGGGTTCATCACCGCTGTGCCGTCGCGCAGGCTGATGTGCCGCTCCGGACTCGACCCCACCAGCGTGCGCTCCCCGGTGTGCACCAGGAAGGTCCAGTAGGCTCCCGACTCGCTCTCCAGGAGCCGGCGGAAGAAGGCCAGGGCGAGCTCGCCGGAGTAGTCGGTGAGGTCGGCGACGAAGTCACGCCGGATGACGAAGTTGGCTCCTTCCCCGCGCCCGATCACCTCGGTGACGACGCGGCGCACGGTGTCCGCGTACTCCGTGTCTCCGGGGACGAAGCGCTGATTGACCAGGGTGGTCGCCGTGCGCGGCAGCCGGGGCAGCGCCTCGGCGAGGGGAAGCGACTCCTGGCCGGTGACCGTCAGCGCGACGAGCGGCGTGGCGTCGTCGACGCAGGCGTAGCCGCGTTCGGCCAGCTGGCGGTACGGGATGAGCACGAGCGTCTCATGGCGGTCTCCTCCGCCCCCGGGAGCCGTGGCGGCCGCGGTGCCACCGGGCCACCCGCTGCTGTCGGGGCGCTCCTGGCCCGGGGGCTCCGGAAGCGGTATCCGCGCCAGCGTCGGAGGCGTGGAGACCGGCCCGGCGAGGACCTCCAGGCGGTCGGCGCCGGTGCCGGGCGAGCGGTGGAGGAGAGCGAACGGCGCGGACGGGTCGTCGAGCACCCGCTCGAACAGTCCGCCGCTCACGACGCGACCTCCGCGAGCAGCCGGTCGGCGGAGACGACCATGGCGCAGCGCTCCGCCGCGTAGGTGAGGGCCATCCGGTGCCGGTCCTGCGAGAAGTCGGCGACGGCATCGCCGACCAGAAACGTCCGGATGTCGTTCGCGTACGCCTCCATCGCCGTCGCCAGCACACCCACGTGCGCGTACACGCCGCACAGGATGAGCTGGTCGCGCCCGGCCGCGCGCATCCGCCGCAGCAGGGGCGAGCGGAAGAACGCGCTGTAGCGCCATTTGGTCAGCAGCCAGTCGCCCTCGGCGGGGGCCAGTTCCTCGGCCACCTGACGGTCTTCGGCCGAGGCGCGCATCCCAGGGCCCCAGAAGTCCATCAGCAGACCGCGGTCCCGGGCGCTCATCGCGCCGGGTTGGGTGGAGTAGGCGACGGGCACGCCGCGGGCTGCGCAGCGGGTGCGAACCCGTTCGGCGTTGCCGAGGAGTTCCGCACGCACGGTGCCGGGGAAGGGCGCGAGGAAGTACCGCTGCATGTCGTGGACGAGCAGCACCGCCCGGTCCGGGTCCACACTCCACGCGGCAGTGTTGTCCGGCAGCTCGTGGGAGGAGGGAAGCGGGTAGGACGCGATGGGCGGGATGCCTGCCATGAGCGGTGCCTTTCTGTCGCGCGGTGGTACTCCCCGCGGCTGCCGGTCCCGGGCACCGGGCACCGAGGCCCGCGGTGGGCCCGGGCCGCTCGAGCCGCGCCCTGGGGGGGGGCGGGTGGAGGTGCGGGATCGCGTCGGTCCGGCGGGAGCCCCGAGGGGTTCCCGGACGGTTCGCAGGGGTCTGAGCAGGCGGGACGGTCAGGTGGGGATGCCGTCCCGCCGGACCGTCGGCACCGGGATGCCCAGCGCGCGCAGTTGCTCGAACGGGTTCATGAACTCCCGGTTCTGCAGGATCTTCCCCCGGTCGTCGAAGCGGAACGAGTGGAGGAAGTGGTTCTCGTAGTACCCCTCCGGATAGCCCGGGAAATTGATCTTCCCGTGCCCGTCGCACTCGACCCAGAAGAAGCGCGGGTCCTGGGTCTCGAAGACCTGGATGTTGTACCACTCCCAGTCCGGGAAGCACTTCAGCGACCAGACGGCGTGCTCGGCCAGGCGAGCGCGCCCCGTGATCTCGATGGGGGCGCCGGTGTCGTTGGTCCACAGTCCCCCGCTGCCGTTCTCGGCGAACAGCTCGTGGCGGCGCAGCCGGTTCCGGCCCTTGGTGTGTTCCAGATACTTCTCGACCGTGGCGCGGTTGGCGCGGCGCTGCTCGGCCGCGTCGGCGAAGCCCTGTGCCGCAGTGCGGGCGGATGCGTCGGCCATGGAGTGCCTCCTTGCGGTACCGGTGAGGGTGGAGCGGGTACGGAGCGGCCGATCGTCCGCGAACGGACTCGGCCGAGACTTGACGCAGACATGACGGATAGTCGACGACGCTGACGTCCGATCGGCCACGCTTCCCCTCCTGCACCCCTCGACCACCGCACGACCCTCCCTGCGCACACTGCCCCGAACCGTGCGACAAGCGACCGTGCCGCAGCCGGGAGGACGAGCCGTCGAGACGGCGTCGCGCGAGCACGACAGCCGCGCGACCCGGGCGCGACCCGCGCGACGAGAGGGGACCCAGCTGATGACCAGTGCCGCCCGCCCGGACCCCCAGCACGCTCCGGCGGCCGCAGCGGACCCGGCCGGCCAGTTGCTGGAGCTGTCCTTCGGCTACCTCTACTCGGCCGCCCTCCACACGGCGGCCCGCCTGGGTATCGCCGACCATCTGACCGACGGCCCGCGCACCGCGGAGCAGCTCGCGCAGTCGGCTCAGGCGCACGGTCCGCACCTGCGGCGGCTGTTGCGCTTCCTCGCGACGAAGGGCGTCTTCCGCCAGGACGAGGCCGGCCGCTTCCACCTGACCCCGCTCGCCGAACCGTTGCGCACCGGCGTCGAGGGGTCGCTGCGCGACTACGTCATGATGCGCGGAGAGGACGTCTTCTGGCTCCCGGCGGCCCGGCTGCCGGACGCGGTACGCACCGGTGGCACCGGCTTCGAGCAGGTCTACGGTCTCCCTTTCTACGACCACCTCGCCGCGCACCCCGAGGTGGGGGCGGCCTTCCACGCCAGCATGGCGGCGTTCTCGCAGACGCTGAGCGACGATGTCGCGGGCGCCTTCGACTTCTCCTCGGTGCGGAGCGTGGTCGATGTGGGCGGCGGGCGCGGCGGGCTGCTGAAGGCGATCCTGCTGCGCCACCCCGCGGTGGCGGGTGTCCTGTTCGACCGGGAGCCGGCCATCGCCTCGCACGTGCTCGACATCCCCGAACTGGCCGGGCGGTGGCAGGCGGAGGCCGGCGACTTCTTCGCCGCGGTCCCGCCCGGCGCCGACGTCTACCTGCTGAAGCACGTGCTGGCCGGCTGGCCGGACGAGGAGTGCGTGCGGATCCTGCGGGCATGCCGCCGCGCGGCTCCGGCCGGCGGCCGGCTGCTGGTCGTCAACGGTCTGATCCCGGAAGGGAACGAGCCGCATCCCGGCAAGACCCACGACATGCTGATGATGACCGTACTCGACGGGAAGGGGCGCACGCGCCGGGAGTACGAGCAGCTCCTGGCGCGGGCAGGACTGACCGTGCGCCGGGTGGACACCCTCTCCGCGCACGCGTCGATCATCGAGGCCGTGGCCGACGGCCGTTGACCGGGCCGTCGGCCGACCGACACCGGAAGTCAGCAGCCGACGGACGGCCGCCGGAAAGGACGTCATGACCGAGACGATGGACGCGGTGGGACGCACAGCGCTGCTGACCGCCGCCATGCGTGCGCTGGAGAGCCGACGGCCGGACCGGCTCCACACGGACCCCTACGCGCAGGAGCTGTGCGGCGACGAGGGGCCGAAGCTGCTGGACGAGATGTGGGGCGCGACCTTCCCACCGCACCGGCGGCGCGCGATGCCCGACAGCCTCGACGTCAACGCCATCCGCACCCGCTTCTTCGACGATCTCCTGCAACGCGTCTCCCGGGGCCGGCACGCCCAGATCGTGTCCGCCGCCTCCGGGGTCGACTCCCGCCCCTACCGACTGGAGTGGGCGCCGGAGGTGCGCTACTACGAGATCGACCGCCCGTCGGTGCTGGATTACAAGCAGCGCCGGCTCACCGGAGCGCACCCCCGGGTGGCACACCGGATGATCGCGGCCGATCTGACCGCTCCCGGCTGGGAGCGCCGACTGGAAGCGGCCGGATACGACGCGACGGCGCCCTCGGTGTGGCTCCTCGAGGGCGTGCTTCCCTACCTGCACGAGGACGAGGTGCACCGCTTGCTGCAACGCATCCGCACCGTCACCGCCACCGGGAGTCTGGTCGCGGGGGATCTGGTCAACGCCGAGGCGCTGACCTCGGCCCAGGCACGCGGCCAGCTGGATGTCTTCGCCCGGTGGGGCTGCCCCTGGCGGTTCGGCACCGACGACCCGGAAGCCCTCTTCGAGAGACACCGCTTCACCGCCGAGGTCGTCCAGCCCGGTGACGAGAGCGCCCACTACGGCCGTTGGCGGGACCCGGTGTCCCCGCGGAGCGTGCCCGGCGTCCGCAGGATCTTCCTCGTGTGCGCCGAGCGGCGCTGAGCCCGCGGTTCCCCGGTGCGGCAGCAGCCCGGCACCGCGCCGAGGCGCGGCTCTCCCGCGCCTCGGCGCCGCCCGGGTCGGGCGGGTGCCCCCCGGGGCGGTCAGGCGGTCCACGCCGCCCCCGCCACGGAAGGCGGCGTGGACCGGCGGCGGACGACGGACGTCCGCCGCGGCCGTCACCCGAAGGGCGTCAGTGTGAGCGTCAGTTCGCTCGCGGCGCCGTCCTCGATGTAGGAGGCGAAACCGCCCACGTCGTCGAAGGCGAAGCCGTACGCCTTGCCGTCCTCCGTGGCGGCGTGCATGGCCTTGGCGTAGTGGTGTGTGAGGTCGCCCTGGTAGAAGGCGGCGGGGTCGGTGGTGGGCTGGTCGGCGGCGGAGAGCAGGGTGGTGCGGTTGAAGGCGGCGCCGAGGATGGCGGCGACCGGGCCGGTGGTGCCGTCGTTGGGTGCGGCGAGCGCGCCGTCGCAGAAGAGGACGTCCTTGGTGGACGGCTTGCCGAAGGACACCTCGGCCGGGCCGGAGAAGGACAGCCGGTCGCCGGCCACCCGGCCGGTGAACGTTCCGGCGTTGGTTGTGACCTTCAGATCCTTGCTCTGGTACGCGGCCCAGACCTGGTCGATGTACGGCGCGAAGTAGTCCTCCGCGAAACGGCCGGCACCCAGGCCGTGGCCCGGGGCTATGACGCGCTTGTCATCGATGACGAGCTGCGAGAACGCCTCGACGGAACGCACCGAGTCGAAGATCCGGTCGCGGGCGCCGGGCTTGAGCGTGCCGGTGGTCTGCTGCTTGGTGCCCTTGAGCCCGATGGCCAGCGGCACGCTGAACATGTCGACCATGGTGGTGTTGCAGTACATCGCGCCGCCCTGGTACGTGAACTCCGCACAGTCGTGCACGACCGGGTAGTTGGGGTCGGACTCGACCCAGGCGGCGGGGTACGCCAGGGCGGCGCCGGTGTCGGCCTCGACGGCCTTGAACTTGAGCTTCTCGCCGCAGGCGACATAGATGCGGCCGGACATCTCCGGAAGCGAGACGACCGTCTCGGTGCCGGTCAGTGGGATGGCGTAGTCGGTGTAGCCGTCCGGGCCGTTGTCGGACATCTGCACCGGCTTCAGTTCGCCTTCGGGCGTGACGTGGCACTGGTTCGTGCCGTCGTTGCCCACGATGTAGAGGTGGATCGACCCGTTGTCGTAGGCGCCGCTGTTGTTGACGATTTTCAACGACAGTCCGGCGGCGGCGGTCGGCCGGAAGAGGCTGCCCGCGGTCGCCTGCTGAGCGACGAGCCCGGCGGCGGGGACGGTGACTGCGGCGGCTGCGGCGCCGCGGAACAGCGCGCGGCGGCTGACGGGACTCATCGGACAGAACCTCCGTTGACGGCGGCGGTGGGGGGAACGGGGAGACCGACATCGTTGTCGGCCAGCGGTGCGGCGCCGTGCGCGGCACTCGTCGGCGCGGCCGGGGCGCCGGCGGGAGAGGGGTTTCGCCGACGGCTGCTTCGTGCGGAGCGGTTCCGCACAGGCGTGATCGACGGACTCATGATGCGCTCCTTCAGTGTGGGGGTGGGTGAGCGCTCTCACGTCACGGCAGAGAACGGTGCCGAAGGTATGGACCTTCGTCAAGGGCTCGTGGAAGCCGGTCGCTCCACAGGCGTGCGGCGCTCACCACCCGGCGTGCCGAGCGGATGTGACGTCCTCACAGGTCACCACGGGAGGAGCGGGAGCCCGGTTCACGGCGGGGCCGGCCTGGAGCAGTTTTGCCTGTGAGGCAAAGCCTTTGCCCCACAGGCGAAGAGTGTCTTTAATCAGGGTATGAGTCCGAACCCTCCCCATGATGGGGCACCCGGGCCGGAGGCGGGAGAAGCGCCCGCGTTCGCGCCCCGCATGCGCCTGCTGAGGCGGCGCAGTGGGCTGAGCCTGGAGGCGTCGGCGCGCAGGGCGGGCCTCTCCCCCGCGCACCTCTCCCGGCTGGAGACCGGCAAGCGGCAGCCGTCGCTGCCGCTCCTGCTCACCCTCGCCCGCGTCTACGGCACGACCGTCGGTGAGCTGCTGGGCGAGACGACCACGGCCGCCGACGCGATCGTCCGGGGTGAGGAGACACCGACCGTCGACGCCGGGGGATGGCACTACCGGCAGGCGGGACAGGCCGGACGCGCGATGCAGGCCCTCCAGGTCCACGTGCCGCGCGGCCCACAGCGGGACCTCGTCCGCGTCCATCCGGGCGAGGAGTGGATCCATGTGCGCCGCGGCGCACTGCGGCTGACGCTCGGCCAGGTCACCGAGACGCTGGCGGCCGGGGACTCGGCGCACTTCGACTCGCTCACTCCGCACCGGCTGGAGGCCGTCTCGGCGGACGGCGCGGACCTGCTCTTCGTCCACACTCTCCTGCAGTCCCCCACCGCCGAACTGTGCGTGACCGGCTCAGCCGGTGCCACCGCGCCCGGCGGCACCCCGCGGCACTGAGCCGCGGACCGTGCGCCGGCGCCACCGGTGGCGCCGGCGCACCAGCCACCCCGTCCCACCGCAGCCCCCCCTTTCCCGCGTGCGCACAGAAGGGCCCGCCATGACCTCCCACCAGCAGGCACCGGAACCGCAGTCCCCCTCGTCCGCGCCGGCCTCCCGGCAGCCGCCTGCCCGGCGCGAGCGCCGCTACGAACCGGGCGAGGAGCGCGGCGACGGCCGCTTCCCGCGCGGTCTGGCGCTGCGGCTGTTCGTGTACGTGGTGGCCGGTCATCTGCTGGCGGGGTTCCTGTTCCTCCTCTTCGAGCTGGGCGGCGGCAAGTAGCCGCCGCGTGCCGCGGTGTCACACCAGCGGCACCTCCGACGGTGCACCGTCCAGCGACAGTTCGGCCCAGATGGTCTTCCCCTCCGCGGTGTAGCGGGTCCCCCAGTGCTGGGCGAGCTGCGCGATCAGGAACAGCCCCCGGCCCCCCTCGTCCACGGTGGTGGCGCGCCGAAGGTGCGGTGCTGTGCTGCTGCTGTCCGAGACCTCGCAGGTCACATAGCGGTCGCAGAGGAGCCGCACGGTGACGGGAGGCGCCCCGTAGCGGATGGCGTTGGTCAGCAGCTCGCTGAGAATGAGCTCCGCGGTGAAGGCCGTCTCCTCCAGACCCCATTCGACCAGCCGGGCCGCGCACGCGGCCCGCACCGGGGCGACGGCTTCCGGGTCGCTGGGGACCTCCCAGCGGGCGATCCGGGAGGACGGCAGCAGCCGCGTCTCGGCGACGAGCAGCGCGATGTCGTCACGGTCCTCGCTGGTGCGGTCCGGCAGCATGGCCTCCAGCACGGCAGCGCACGTCTCCTCGGGCCCCTGTCCGGTGCCGGAGAGCGCGACACGCAGCATCTCCAGCCGTTCATCGAGATCGCGGCTGCGGACCTGGACCAGTCCGTTGGTGTACAGCGCCAGCCGGCTGCCTTCGGGCAACGTCAGGGTGCGGGTCTCGAACGGCGAGGCACCCAGTCCGAGCGGCAGGTTCTCGGGGGCTTCCAGGACGGCGGTGGTGCCGTCCGGACAGGCCAGCGCGGGTGGCGGATGGCCTGCCCCCGAGAACTGGCAACGGCCGGAGGCGGGATCGTAGATGGCGTACAGCACGGTCGCTCCGGTGACCGCGGCGGTGTCCGGGCCGAGCGTGGGGTCCTGGTCGATGCGCATCACCAATTCGTCCAGGTGGGCGAGCAGTTCCTCCGGGGGAAGATCCAGGGAGGAGAAGTTGTGCACCGCGGTGCGCAGCCGGCCCATGGTGGCGGCCGCGTGCAGTCCGTGACCCACCACGTCCCCGACCACCAGCGCCACCCGGGCACCGGGCAGCGGAATGACATCGAACCAGTCCCCGCCCACCCCCGCCCGCGCCGGCAGATAGCGGTAGGCGGCCGAGACGGCGTTCTGTTCGGGCAGTCCGCCGGGCAGCAGGCTGCGCTGGAGTGTGACGGCCAGACCGTGCTCGCGTGCGTAGCGCCGGGCGTTGTCCACGCAGACCGCGGTGCGGGTGACCAGCTCCTCGGCCGAGGCCAGGTCCTCGGCCTGGAACGCGCGCTGGTCCCGGCGCCAGAAGCAGGCCCGGCCCAGCACGGTGCCGCGGGCCCGCAGCGGCACCATGATCAACGAGTGGAAGCCCTCGCGGAGCATGCGTTCGGCGCGCTCGGGGTCGGTGGCACGCCAGTCGGTCGCGGCGGCCAGATCCGGCTCCAGGACCGACTCGGCCAGGTCTCCGGCGTCTCCGGCGTCTCCGGCGCGCCCGCCGCCTTCGCCGCCCCCGGCGGTCCCGTCCTCCCTTCCGCTTTCGCTCCCTCCCGGGCCCGAGAGGGGCGGAACCGCGGGGCTGCTGTCCACCGGTTGCAGCGGCGGGACGGCGCCGCCCTCGAAGCGCAGCGCGACCCGGCGGACGGCGGCGGTGGACGGACCGGGCAGCGGCTCCTGCCCGCCGATGACCGGTTCGAGCAGGTCGACGGTGGCCGCGTCCGCGAACCGGGGGACCGCGACCTCGGTCAGTTCCTCGGCGGTGCGCACCACGTCGAGCGTGGTGCCGATCCGCAGACCCGCGGTGTAGAGCAGTTCCAGGCGCTGGGCGGCGACCTGGGCCTGGCCGGCGACCTCCCGCAGTTCGGTGGTGTCCCGCAGCGTGGCCACGCACCCGGCCGGGCCGCCGTCGGAACCGGTGGGGCGCTGGTTGACGGCGAGCATCCGGTCGCCGACGGCATACACCTCGTCGCTGGCGGAGCGGCCGGAGGCCAGCAGCCCCGCGATGCCCGGCTCCAGCCGCAGGTCGTCGATCTGCTGCCCCTGCGCGTGGTCCGGCAGCCGCAGGAGCCGGTGCGCCTCGTCGTTGGCGAGCACCAGCCGCCCGGTACCGTCCAGGACGAGCACGCCCTCCCGCGCGGCGTGGAGCACCGCGTCGTGATGTTCGTACATGCGCGTCACCTCCGCCGGCCCCAGGCCGCGGGTCTGGCGGTTGAGCCGCCTGCTGACCAGCCCGGCGCCCAGGGTCGCGAGGAGGAGGGCGCCCGCGGCGCCCGCCCCTACCCACGGCAGTTCGCGGTCCAGCTTGGCCGAGACGGTCGCCAGGTCGACGCCCGCCGTGACCAGCCCGATCACCGTGCCGTCCGGGTCCTGCACGGGGGCGACCGCGCGGACGGAATCCTTGGGCTGGCCTTCGAACTGCTCGGTGTAGGACTGGCCGGCCAGCGCCCGGCTGAAGTCGCCCGAGGCCCGTTTGCCGATCAGCCGCGGGAGGGGGTCGCTGAGCCGGACGCCCTGCCGGTCGAGGACCGCGACGAAGTCGATCCCGCACTCACGACCGGCCCGTACGCTCACCGGCTGCAGCTTCCCGGTCGGGCGGGGCGAGCGCAGGGCAGCGGCGGTCGAGGGAGAGAGGGCCAGCGTGGCGGCACAGGTCAGGGAGCGTTCCCGGGCGCTGCGGACGTCGGCCAGTCGGGCCTGCCAGGCCAGGCCCGCGGCGGCGGCGAGCACCAGCAGCAGCACGATCGCCAGTTGCAGTACGAAGACCTGTCCGGCAACGCTCCGCACCGCGAGCCGGGAACCGCGCTTCGCGGCGCCAGGACGCTTTTGAGTCATGCAGCATGGTCTATCGCCCTTTGCCATGAATCCCGCGGATGCACAACCCGGCCGTGCGCACGGCAACACCTGCGAGGCACCCCGTACCGGCCAAGCGCGCGGGACGGCGGGCCGTGGAGAGGCACATCAGGGCACAGCACATCCGCCGGGAGGCACATCCCCGCCGGGCGAGGCGGCTCCGTCCGGCGGCGAGGTCACCGTGCCGCAGCCCGGGCCGCCGCTTCCCCGGGGCCGCGGCCGGGGCGGGTCCCGGTGCACGGCGGGCGGGTGACCGCACCGTCCCGAACCGGAGCACGCGCCGGGCGGCGGCGGCCCCGATCCCGCGGGCCGCACCGGCGGGAGCGGGGGCCCGGACAGCGGAGCAGAGGGGCGTTCGTCCGACTATGCGAACGGCATGTGCGTACGAAGATCAGAAAGGGCTATCCTGCGAACGGTTCTGCGAGTTGACGCCACAACGACCAGGCCGCGGCCAGAGTCCTTTCCCCGCAACGGGGTTCCGCGTACGGCGAGTCGGCAGTCGTGCCGGCTGGTGCCACGCATCGCTGGTCATGATGTCGATCTTATGCTGTTGAGAGGGTGCTGATGGTCCGTCGCGAAGTGTCGTCCGGAAGTCGAAGGCCCGCTTCCAGAACGATGTGGTGGGTGCCCACCGTCCTCGTGGTCCTGGCCACCGTGCTCGCCGCGGCACTCGTCCCGCCCTCCTCCCGCATCGCGGTGCTGGTGTGCGGCGCCGTGGCGACCGCCGTCCTCGCGGGTGTGACGGCGGAACTCGTGCGCCGCGGGGCCGAGTCGGAACGTTTCCGCGCCGAGGCCGCAGCACGCGAGGCGGATCTGCGCAGGCACCTGGAGGAGCAGGAGGCCGCCACCGTACGGCTGGCCGAGGAGGTGCTGCCGCGCGCCGTGGCGAGGCTGGAGGAGGGCGAGTTCTCCCAGGACGTCCTGCGCTCCTACCCCGTCGACGGCGGACTCGGCCCGCGGTTCCGCGCAGCCCACGAGGCCCTGCTGCGCTCCGTCGTGGAAGCCGTGCAGTCCGAGGAGACCATGCGCGACTCGGCGCAGCGCGGCGTCGTCAACGTCGCCCGCCGCGTCCAGGCCATCGTGCACCAGCAGGCGACCGATCTGCGCACCATGGAGGACCGGCACGGCAACGAGCCCAAATTCTTCACCGACCTCCTCCGACTGGACCACGGCACCGCGCTCATCGGCCGCCTCGCCGACAGCATCGCCGTCCTCGGCGGGGCCCGGCCCGGCCGCCAGTGGAACCGGGCCGTCCCGCTGTACAGCGTGCTGCGCGGCGCGATGTCCCGGATCATCGAGTACCAGCGGGTGGAACTGCACTCCGTCGCGGAAGTGGCCGTCGTCGGCCCCGCCGTCGAACCGCTCATCCACGCGCTGGCCGAACTGCTGGACAACGCCACCCGCTACTCGCCCCCCAAGACCCGCGTCCATCTCACCGCCGTCGAGGTGCACATGGGCATCGCGGTCGAGATCGAGGACGGCGGGGTCGGCCTGAGCGAAGAGGCCCGCGCCCGTGCCGAGCGCATGCTCAAGGAGGCCCGGGCCGGCATCGACCTGAACGACCTGGGCGAGTCGCCGCGGCTGGGCCTGGCCGTGGTCGGCCGGCTGGCGCAGGCGTACGACTTCCAGGTCTCGCTGCCGCCCTCCGCCTACGGGGGGGTCCGCGCGGTGCTGACCGTGCCGCAGAGCCTCATCACCACCGCCCCGGCCGAGGGCCGCGCACACGGCATCGGCGCCGCCTCCGGCCTGCGGCCGCTGTCCTCCGACGCCCCGCGGCCGGAGTCGGGAGAGCACCGCGGCGCGGCGGCCGATGCGGCCCGACACCGGGAGGCCGCCCCCACTCCCGCCCCCGCCGGAACCGCCCCGGCGGCGCAGAAGCCGGACGGCGTCGCCGCCGCGCATCCGGATGGCGGGGCCGCGGCCGACGGACAGCAGGACCAGGCGCCCGAGCGGACGCCGAGCGGCCTGCCGCAGCGCAGGCGCCGCCGACCGAGCGGAGACGGGCGGCCCGCGGCAGCTCCGCGCCCGGCGCGCCCGGGCCCCGCCGCCACCGCACACGAGGAACCCGCACCCGGCGTATGGATGGCCGAACTCCACAGCGGGCTGCACGGCGACAGACCGGCGCCGGACCCGGCTCGCGCCAACAGCGACACGTCAGACAAGGATGAGTAGCCGATGGATCACCGCGCGGACATGGACTGGATGCTTAAGGACCTCGCCGAGAGCGTCCCGCAGACCCGTCACATAGTGGTGCTGTCCTCGGACGGCCTGTGCATGGCCCGGTACGACACCGACGTCGACACCGCGGACAGGATCGCGGCGATCGGCTCGGGTCTGCAGAGCCTCTCCGGCGCGGTGGCCGCCGAGTTCCCGCAGAGCGACGGGCGGATGCGGATGGTGGTGATCGAGGTGAGCGGCGGCTTCATGTACCTGATGGCCGCCGGCGCCGGCGCGCACCTCGCCGTGCTCGCGGACGAGGGGGTGGATGCCGGGCTGGTCGGTCAGTGCATGCGCGATCTGGTGGCCCGCATCGGTGCTCATCTGACCAGCCCGCCACGGACCGACGGGCAGGTGCCGTGAGCGAAAACGGCCACGGGTGGGAGGAGAGCGGCCCGGAGCGGCTGTATGTGATCACCGGGGGGCGGGAGGCGGACGCCGAGCGGGTCCGGCTCGACCTGGTGACGCTGATCGTCTCGCGGGAGGAGCCCGGGGTGGGCATGCAGCCGGAACTGGCGGCGATCCTGCGGATCTGCCGCTCGCCGCTCTCCGTCGCCGAGATCTCCGCGTATCTGGCCCTGCCCTCCAGTGCGACCGGTGTGCTGCTCGACGACTTGCTGACCGACGGGCGGGTCGAGGCACGCGAACCCGCCAGCTCTCTTCCCGACATCGCATTGATTGAGGCGGTAATCGATGGACTCCAAAAGCTCTGACACGGTCCTGGAGCCACGGGAGGCCGACCGGCTTCCCTCCTCCGCTTCGTCCGCGGTCAAGATCGTCATCGTCGGCGGATTCGGCGTCGGCAAGACGACGCTGGTCCGCTCGGTCAGCGAGATCAGGCCGCTGACCACCGAGGAGACGATGACCCGGGCCAGCACCGGCATCGACGACCTCGCCGGGGTCGAACGCAAGTCCGAGACGACGGTGGCGATGGACTTCGGGCGGATCAGCCTCAACGAGGAACTGGTGCTCTACCTCTTCGGCACGCCCGGGCAGCAGCGCTTCTGGTTCCTGTGGAACGGACTGTTCGAAGGCGCGCTGGGAGCCGTGGTCCTGGTGGACACCCGGCGGCTGGAGGTCAGCTTCGACGTGATCGGAAGGCTGGAGGAGGCGGGGGTGCCGTTCGTCATCGCCGTCAACGCCTTTCCGGACGCGGCCAGTTATCCGACCGAGGAACTGCGGTCCGCACTCGACCTGCCGACGAGTGTGCCGATCGTGGTCTGTGACGCACGGCGCCGCGAATCCAGCCGGGATGTCCTCATCTCGCTGATGCACCACCTGCGCGACCACACCCTGACTGCGGAACCGAGCTGACAGCGCAGCCGAGCCGCCGGGGCCCGCGAGCCCCGTCTCCGGGGAGCCCGTCTCCGGTGAGCCCGGCGCCGGTCGCGCGGCGTCCCGCGCCGACTCCCGGCGCGGGACGCCGACGCACCGTCGGCGGACAGATCAGGCCGAGCGGTCGTCGACCTCCCGCAGCGCGGCGAGCCGGGCGAGCGGGGCCGCGCCCTCGGTCGCCTCACGGAACGCCCTGAGCCCTTCGTAGAGCACGGCGCGCGCCTTGGGCGACATCGCCTCCAATGTCACGGTCAGCGCCTCCTCGCGGTGGAGCCGCAGATCGCTGAGGTACTTCCGGCCCTGGTGGGTCAGATGCAGTTCCAGCTCCCGTCGGCTGACCTGACTGGGCAGCCGCTCCAGGAAGCCGAGCGCCTGGAGGCGGTCGCACAGCCGGCTGACCGACGAGGGAGCCGAGCCCAGCATCTCCCCCAGCATGCGCAGATTCATCCCCTCATCCCGGTCCAGACAGTAGAGGACGCGCAGCTGGGAAGCGGAGACCGGGGAGGAGGAGACCGCGTCGCGGCCGTGCTCCCACAGGACTTCCAGCAGCTCGATGACGTCCCCCACCGTCCCGGCGCCGGCCGACTCGCTGCGGCCGCCGGGAGGCTCGCCGGTCACTGCTCCGCTCCGCGCCGGTACCACCGGTCTGGGGCGGGGGTCGAAGCCACGTTTCACTCCACACGATCGGCGCTTGTGCCGCCCCCGGCTCTGCGAGGCTCGCTCGCCGCCGTCCGGGTCCGGTACGAGTTTATCCCTTCGCACCCGCCCCGGACAGGCCCGCCTCCCCCGCCCCGCGGGGTGCGGGCGCGCCGGGCCCCGCCACAGGCGGCACCGGAGCGGCACTCACAGCCGCCGCACAGGTCCAGCACAGGCGGATGACAGGGCCGTTCGCGAGGTTCGGACCCATGCTCGCCGAGAACCCGGCCGCCCGCGCCGCCGGATCCGCGGCCCGGCCCGCCGCCGACGGGACGGTGGCCTTCCGGCCGCTCGGCCCGGCGCAGGCCGAGCGGCCGTGCTTCTCGTCCCGAGCCACGCGGGCGGCAGCGACTGCACGCCCGTGGCGCCACCACGGACCTGAAAGAAAGCGGACTCCAGTATGACCACCCTCCATCCTTCCGGCAGCGCGGCGGAGGCGCCGCGCCCCGGTCCCGGCTCCGATGCCGGGCACCGGGGCGGCCTCGGCGAGCGGATCCGGTCCCGGGCACGGCACCGACGGGCCGGACGGCCACGCTGGGAGTCCCCGGCGTTCTGGGCGCTGCTGGCGGTCTCCGCCGTGCTGTACCTGTACGGCCTCGGCTCCTCGGGCTACGCCAACTCCTTCTACTCGGCCGCCGCCCAGGCGGGTGGCACGAGTTGGAAGGCGTTCCTGTTCGGTTCGCTCGACGCGGGCAACGCCATCACCGTCGACAAGCCGCCGGCCGCACTGTGGCCGATGGGTCTCTCCGTCCGGCTCTTCGGCCTGGGGTCCTGGCAGGTCCTGGTGCCGCAGGCGCTGCTGGGCGTCGCCTCCGTCGGCGTGCTCTACTCGGCCGTGCGCCGCCGCACCGGGCCGGCCTCCGGTCTGCTCGCCGGGGCGCTGCTGGCCCTCACCCCGGTGGCGGCGCTGATGTTCCGCTTCAACAACCCGGACGCGCTGCTGTGCCTGCTGATGGTGGCGGCACTGTGGTGCATGGGCCGGGCCGTGGAGGACGGCCGCACCAGGTGGCTGGTGCTGGCCGGAGCCTGCTTCGGAGCGGGATTCCTGGCCAAGGCCCTGCAGGCGTGGCTGATCCTGCCGGCCGTGGCGCTGGTCTACCTGGTCTGCGGACCGACCCGGCTGCGGAACCGGATCGGGCAGCTGCTGTGCGGCGGAGCGACCACCCTGGTCACCGCGGGCTGGTGGGTCGCCCTCGTGGAGCTGTGGCCCGCCGCCTCACGGCCCTACATCGGCGGCTCGCAGGAGAACAGCTTCCTGGAGCTGACCTTCGGCTACAACGGCTTCGGCCGGCTGACCGGCGAGGAGACCGGCAGCGTCGGCGGCGGAGGCGGCCGCGGCGGCGCCTGGGGGCAGACGGGGCTGGACCGGCTGTTCACCGGCACCGCGGGCGGTCAGATCTCGTGGCTGCTGCCGGCCGCCCTGCTGTTCCTGGTCGCGGGGCTGGTCCTGGCGGGCAGGGCGTCCCGCACGGAACCGCTGCGGGCCGCGTTCCTGCTGTGGGGCGGCTCGCTGCTGAGCACGGCTGCGACCTTCAGCTTCATGTCCGGAATCTTCCACGACTACTACACCGTCGCGCTGGCGCCCTCTGTCGCGGCCGTGGTGGCCATGGGTGCGGCCACGCTGTGGCGGGAGCCGAGCCGGCCGCTGCGGAACGCGGTCCTGGCGGCGGCGGTCGCGGGGACGGCGGGCTGGTCGTTCGTCCTGCTGGGCCGGGCCCCGGACTGGTTCCCGTGGCTGCGCTGGGTGGTCTCGGCCGCGGGTGTCGCGGCGGCCTGCGGGCTGCTTGCGGCCGCCGTGCTGCCCCGCACCCTGGGGGGCGCGGTCGCGGCGCTGGGACTGCTCGCGGCGGTCGCCGGGCCGGTGGCCTACACGGTGAGCACCGTCGGTACCCCGCACACCGGCTCGATCGTCACGGCGGGCCCAGCGGTGAGCCGGGGCGGACCGCCCGGCATGCGGGGCGGGGGCAAGGGCATGCCGGGGCCGGGCACGAAGCGCCCCACCCCCGGAGCGGGACAGAGACAGGGCGCGGGACCGGGCCGCGGACAGACGCCCGGTGGGCAGCAGGGATCCCCGGGCGGCGGAACGGGCACGCAGCAGGGTGCCGACGCCGGACCCGGTGTGCCGCCCGGTCCCGGCGGCCCCGGGCAGCGAACCGGCCGAGGCGGCGGCACGGGCGGCGGACGGGGCGGCCCCGGCGGCGGGGGCGGGATGGGCGGGCTGCTCGACGGCAGCCGGGTCTCGGCGAAGGCGGCGGCGCTGCTGAGCGCGGACGCCGGGTCCTGCACCTGGGCGGCGGCCGCCGTCGGCTCGCAGAACGCGGCGAGCTATCAGCTCTCCACCGAGCTGCCGGTGATGGCGATCGGCGGCTTCAACGGAACCGACCCCTCGCCCACGCTCGCACAGTTCAAGAAGTACGTGGAGCAGGGGCGGATCCACTACTTCGTCGCCGGTTCCCGGGGCGGCCCCGGAGGGGACCGTGGCACCTCCGCGCAGATCAGCTCGTGGGTGGCGGAGAAGTACCCGGAGGTGCAGGCAGGCGACGCCACCTTCTACGACCTCACCCGGCCGAAGGAGGCAGCGGCGGAGTGACCGGGGGCCGCGGGCGGCAGGGCCGGCGTCGGAACCGACCCGCCTCCCACGGCTGTCCGGCAGTCCCCGACACCGTGGTGCCGGCACGGCCGGCGGCAGGGCACGGAGCCCGGTCGGCTTCCCGGAACCGGGGACCGCTGTGAGGGCCGGCCCCTTGACCGGGCGGTGCGGGGGTCCTAGATTCCCCGGAACCAACAGGAAACTTTCCTTACGGATATCGGCCGTCCACGCGGTCCGGCACCGGACGGCAGATCCGGAGAGACAGGGCATCACCATGGCCGCACCGACCGTTCCGAGCGGTATCGGCACTCCGGGCGTCCCGCGCGTACTGCGCGCCATGAACGACCGCGCCGCACTCGACCTGCTCGTGGCGCACGGCCCGCTCACCCGCACCCGGATCAGCGAACTGACCGGCCTGTCCAAACCGACCGCCTCCCAGCTCCTGAGCCGACTGGCGGAGTCCGGCCTGGTGCGCACCCGCAGCAAGGAGCGCGGCAGGCCCGGCCCCGACGCGCTGCTGTACGAGATCGACCCGACGGCCGCCCGGGTGGCCGCGCTCTCCGCGGGCCCCCGGGGTGTCTCCGCGGTGGTCGCCGACCTCGCGGGCACCGTCGTCGGCCGGGCCCGTGTGGCGGCGGACCCGGCAACCGGAGGTTCTCGCGACCGGACCGCGCGGCTGGTCGGGAAAGCCGTGGGCGCCGCGCTGCGGGAGGCCGGCTCGGAGCGGCCCCGCCCGCACACCACCGTCATCGGGACCCCCGGAGCGATCGACCCCCGCTCGGGTGAACTGCGCTACGCACCGCACCTGCCCGGCTGGCACTCCCGCGCCCTGCACACCGAGCTCACCGAGGTTCTGGGCGCCCCGGTGACCATCGAGAACGACGTGAATCTGGCGGCCGTGGCGGAACGGCACGCGGGCGCGGCCCGGGGCCACGACGACTTCGTCCTGGTATGGGTCGACGACGGCATCGGCGCCGCCGTCTTCGCCAACGGCGCCCTGCTGCGCGGGGCGACGGGCGGGGCGGGCGAGGTGGGCTACATGCCGCTGCCCGGTGCTCCGCTCGCCCGGGGCGGCCCGGGCACGTACGCGCGAGCCGACGCGGGGGGCGGGTTCCAGAGCCTGGTCTCGGTGCCGGCGGTATGCCGCCTCGCTGGCGGCGCGCCGCTGGCCGAGGCGTTGGCCGACCCGTGGGTGCGGACCGAGACCGCTCGCCGGCTGGCCGACGGCATCGCCGCCCTGACTGCGGTCCTCGACCCGCGTCTGGTCGTGCTGTCCGGCGCCGTACCGCGCGCCGGAGGGGAAGAGCTGCGCGCGCTGGTGGAGCGCGAACTGACCGGGCTCGCGCTGCCCCGACCGCTGCTGCGGCTGAGCGAGCTGGAGGACGACCCGATTCTGGGCGGGGCGCTGCTCTCCGCCCTGGCGCGGGCTCGTGACGACGTGTTCGACACCGGCTGAGCGCACTGCGGCCGCATCGGTCCGCCTCCCACCGCCCTCTTTCGACAGGACCTTCCCCGAGGCGTCACCCGCACCGGAGCACAGGACGGAGAGACATGAAACTGGCCGTGGTCGGCGGAGGCTCGACCTACACGCCCGAACTCGTCGACGGCTTCGCACAGTTGCGCGAGGTGTTGCCGATCGACGAGCTGGCCCTGATCGATCCGGCGGCCGACCGGCTGAACCGCGTCGGCGGCCTGGCCCGGCGCATCTTCGCCCGGCAGGGCCACCCCGGCACCGTGACCACCACCGACGATCCGGACGCCGGTGTCGACGGCGCGGACGCCGTGCTGCTCCAACTGCGGGTGGGCGGCCAGGCCGCCAGGGAACGGGACGAGACCTGGCCGCTGGAGTGCGGCTGCGTCGGCCAGGAGACCACCGGTGCCGGAGGACTGGCCAAGGCGCTGCGTACCGTGCCGGTGGTGCTGGACATCGCCGACCGGGTACGTCGCCGCAACCCCGACGCCTGGATCATCGACTTCACCAACCCCGTCGGCATCGTCACCCGCGCGCTGCTCGACGCCGGGCACAAGGCGGTCGGGCTGTGCAACGTGGCCATCGGCTTCCAGCGGAAGTTCGCACGACTGCTGGAGACCGCACCCTCCCAGGTACATCTGGAACACGTCGGACTCAATCACCTCACCTGGGAGCTGGGCGTCCGACTCGGCGGCCCGGACGGTACCGACGTGCTGCCCGGCCTGCTGGCCGAGCACGGCGCGGCCGTCGCCGAGGACGTGCGGCTGCCCCGCGCGCTGGTCGAGCACCTGGGTGCCGTGCCGTCCTACTACCTGCGCTACTACTACGGACACGACGAGGTGGTGCGCGCCCAGCGGGAGGGGCCCACCCGGGCCGCGGAGGTGGCCGCGCTGGAGCGGGAACTGCTGGAGATGTACGCCGACCCGGCCCTGGATTCCAAGCCCGGACTGCTGGCCCGTCGCGGCGGTGCCTACTACTCGGAGGCAGCCGTCGACCTGGCCGCCTCCCTGCTGCGCGCAGGTGGCAGCGCCCACCAGGCGGTCAACACCCGCAACCGGGGGACGCTGCCCTTCCTGCCGGACGACGCGGTGATCGAGACCCAGGCCCGGATCGGCCCCGACGGCGCCCGTCCCCTGCCGGTGCCCGCGCTCGACCCGCAGTTCACCGGGCTCATCTCGCACACGGCCGCATACGAGGAACTGGCCCTGCGCGCCGCCCTGCACGGCGGCCGCGACCGGGTCTTCGCCGCGCTGCTCGCGCACCCGCTCATCGGCCAGTTCGACCGGGCCGAGCAGCTGACCGACCGGCTTCTCGCACACAACAAGGAACACCTCGCGTGGGCCTGATCCGAGCCCGTTCCGCGGCACCTGCCGCCGGACCGCGTCCCGCGGCGTCCGCCGCCGCGGGCACCGCCGGGTTCCCGGCCCGCGTGCCGGGCGCCGGCCCCTCCCCCGCCCTCCTGGCCGTCGACGCGGGCAACAGCAAGACCGACGTGGCGCTGCTCGGTACCGACGGCAGCGTGCTGGGCACCGCGCGCGGGGGCGGCTTCCGCCCGCCCGCCGTGGGGGTCGACGCCGCCGTGGACGTCCTCGCCGAGGCCGTCGAGCGGGCACACGCCGCGGCCGGGCCGGGCGGCGGCACGGCTCCCGTGCATCAGGTGACGGCCTGCCTGGCCAACGCCGACCTGCCCGTCGAGGAGGAGACCCTGACCGAGGCGCTCACCGCGCGCGGCTGGGGGCGGCGGGTGGCCGTGCACAACGACACGTTCGCCGTGCTGCGCGCCGGAATCACCGCACGGGACGGCGAGGCGGCGCCCCGCGGGGTGGCCGTCGTGTGCGGCGCCGGGATCAACTGCGTCGGCGTCCGGTCCGACGGGCGCACCGCGCGCTTCCCCGCCCTCGGACGGCTCTCCGGGGACTGGGGCGGCGGCGGCGGGCTGGGCGAGGAGGCGCTGTGGCACGCGGCGCGCGCCGAGGACGGCCGGGGGGAGCCCACCCTGCTGCGTACGGCCCTGCCCGCACACTTCGGTCTGGAGTCGGTGTACGCGCTGATCGAGGCCGTGCATCTGGGGCGCATCGCCTGGGAGCGGCGGCTGGAACTGGTGCCGGTGCTCTTCGCGGCGGCCCGCAGGGGGGACGCCGTCGCGGACGGGCTGGTCGCACGAATGGCCGAGGAGGTGGCCACGATGGCGGTAGTGGCCCTGCGCGAGCTGGACCTGCTGACGGAGGAGGTCCCGGTGCTGCTCGGCGGGGGCGTCCTCGCCGCGGGCCACGCCCTGCTGGACGACCGGGTCACCCGGCTGCTGGCGGAGCGCGCCCCGCGTGCCGTTCCCCGTGTCGTGCGGGCCCGCCCGGTACTCGGCGCCGCTCTGCTGGGCCTGGACACGCTCGGCGCATCCGTCGCGGCGCACGACCGCGCGCGCCGGTACTTCGAGCCGCCGCGGCTCTCGGACGGCGCGCCCGCAGCCCCGGGCCCCGGCGCGGCCCGGGGCTGATCGCGCCCGGCGGCGGAATACCGGCCCCGCCGGGGAGCACGACAGCGGACCAGGGGGGAGGATGGGAGGGTACGGCCCCGTCCAGGGAGGTAGCCGGCGTCGTGACGAACCGCGAGGAGCCGCCCGAGGGTGACACCGGCGGGGTGCCGGGGGTCAGCCTCTCCCCGCCCGGTGGGCTCCTGGATGTGCTGGCGGTCGGCGCCGTACTGCTGGACGAGCACGGGCGCATCGTCCTGTGGAGCCCGCAGGCCGAGGAACTGTTCGGATATTCGGCGGCGGAGGCCCTGGGCCGGTACGCGGCTCCGCTGCTGGTGCCGGAGCAGCGGACCGCGCTCGTCCTCCGCCTCTTCGACGAGGTGATCCGGGAGGGCAAGAGCTGGGCGGGCGTCTTCCCCGTCGTCTGCAAGGACGGCCGGACCCGCAAGCTGGAGTTCCGCAACATGCGGCTCCATGACGACCAGGGCGCCCGCTACGCGCTGGCGCTGGTCACGGACCGGGCCGCGCTCCGCGAGGTGGAACGCGATCTGGCCTTCTCCACACTGCTCATCCGGCAGTCCCCGATGGGCATCGCGGTCATGGACACCGATCTGCGCTATGTCTCGGTCAACCCCGCCCTCACCCGCCTCGACGGGGTCGACGAGGAGGGGCATCTGGGCAGGACGGTGCGCGACGTCCTGCCTCCGACCCACGCCAGGGAAGCGGACTCGGTGCTGCGCCGGGTCCTGGAGACGGGCGAGCCGGTCATCGACCGGGAGGTGCTGGGCAGCGAGACCCCGGGAGGCCGCGGCCACGCCTGGTCCGTCTCCGTCTACCGGCTCGACGACTCCGGTGGGCGCCCGCTGGGCCTCTCCATCTCCGTCACCGACATCACCGCCCGGCACCAGGCCGCGCTCCAGGCCGAGCTGGCCCGGGAACGCCTCTCGCACCTGGCCGAGGCGTCCGTACGGATCGGTACCACGCTCGACCTGGAGCAGACGGCGCGCGAACTCGCCGAGATCACCGTCCCCGAACTGGCCGACATCGCCGCCGTCGATGTGCTGGACGCGGCCGTGCGGGACCGGCCCGGGGGCCTCTCGGCGGAGGGGAGCGCCACCTTCCGCGCCCTGGCGCTGGTGGCCGGCTATCCCACGGTCGCGGTCGAGGCAGCCGACTCGCCCGGGCAGGTGGCCCGGTACGGCGCCGAGCGGCTCGTGACCCGCTGCGTCGCCACGGGGCAGCCGGTCGCCGTACCGGCCGTCCAGGACGAGGACCTGAGCAGGATCGCCCGCGACGAGCACGCCGCCGGCCTCCTCGCCCAGGCGGGCGTCCATTCCTACCTCGCGGTTCCACTGATCGCCCGCGGCGAGGTGCTGGGTGCGCTCGACCTCAAGCGCACCCGCAACCCGAAGCCCTTCGACCACGACGACACGATCCTGGCCTGCGAACTGGCCGGGCGCGCCGCCGTCTGCATCGACAACGCCCGCCTCTACCGCCAGCAGCGCAGTATCGCCCTGATGCTGCAGCGCAGTCTGCTGCCGACACCCGCCACCGCCACCACCCGGCTGCGCATCGCCTCCCGGTACCAGCCGGCCGGAGCGCACAGCGAGATCGGGGGCGACTGGTTCGACGTCCTCGAGCTGGCGGAGGACCGCACCGCGCTGGTGGTCGGCGATGTGATGGGCAGCGGCATCAACGCCGCCGCCACCATGGGCCGGCTGCGCACCGCGACCCAGACGCTCGCCCGGCTGGCGCTGCAGCCGACCGAGGTGCTGCACCATCTCGACCAGATCACCACCGGCCTCGATCCGTACTTCGCCACCTGTCTCTACGCCGTCTACGATCCGCGCGGGAACCGCTGCCGGATCGCCTCCGCGGGGCACCTGCCGCCCGTCCTGGTCCCGGCGCGGGGCGAACCGCGGCTGGTGGAGGTGGTGCCCGGCACCCCGCTGGGGGTCGGCGGCGGTACTCACAGCACGGTCTCCGTCGATCTGTATCCGGGCGACCTGCTGGTGCTCTACACCGACGGTCTGATCGAGACGCGGCACGACGACATCGAGGACCGACTGGAGGTGCTGCTGGGCCTGCTGCGCCCGGTCGCCGGGGCCGACGACTCCTTGGAGCAGACCTGCGACCTGCTCCTCGAAGCGTTGCGCAGTCCCGAGAACCACGACGACGTGGCGCTGCTCCTCGTCAGTCCGACGGAGTAGCACGGCGGCCCCGCGGCGGCGGGCGCCAGGGCCGGAAGGGGGCGGCCGCGCCGACGGACGTAGGCTCGGAGGGGAGCAGGGCCGTGACCGGATGCGGCCCGTCATGGCTGGAAGGCGACCGTGACCGCGAACACCGAGCACCCGTCCCTGCTGGATCTGCCGCCGCTGAGTGCGGAGCACTTCGCCGCCGTCGAGGACAAGGTGGCCTCGCTGCTGCGGACCCGGGGCGACATCGTGACGATGCAGGGCGAGGCGCTGCTCCCGCTGGAGGCATGTATCCGTGCGGCGGCGCCGCGCGGCAGTACGGCGCTGAACGTGGTCACCGGCCCCTACGGCGAGACGTTCGGCGGCTGGCTGCGGTCCTGCGGCGCGGAGGTCGTCACACTGACCGCGCCGTTCACCGGCGCCGTCGGGGCGGACGAGGTGGCCCGGGCGCTGCACGAGCACCCGGAGACCGGCCTGGTGAGCCTCGTCCACGCGGAGGCGGCGACCGGCAACACCAACCCGGTCGCCGAGATCGGCGCCGCTGTGCGCGAGCACGGGGCGCTGCTGATGCTGGACGCGGTCGCCTCGGTGGGGGCCGAGCCGCTGCTGACCGACGCCTGGGGCGTGGACCTGTGCGTCATCGGTGGTCAGAAGGCGCTGGCCGGTCCGGCCGGGGTGTCGGCCGTGTCGGTGAGCGCCCGTGCGTGGGACCGGATCGCCGCTAACGAGAGCGCGCCCCGCCGCTCCTATCTGTCGCTGCTGGACTGGAAGGAACGGTGGCTGGACGGCGGCCGGAAAGCGCTGCCGCACGCTCCGGCGCAGTTGGAGATGCTGGCCCTGGAAGCAGCCGTCGACCGGGTGCTCGCGGAGGGCCTGGACTCCTCGATCGCCCGGCACCGGGCGGCGTCGGCCGCGACGCGCGCCGGGGTGCGGGAACTGCCCGCGCTGGCCGCGTATGTGACGCGGGACCAGGACGCGGCCCCGGCCGCGACGACGCTCCGGGTCCCGGCCGACGGCATGGACGCACGCGAGGTGGTCGCCGCGGCGCTCGGCGCCGCCCCGGAGGCACCGCTGCAGGCCGCGGGCGGTGCCCTGGCCGCGGAGGTGCTGCGCGTCAACCATTACGGGCGGTCGGCCGACCGCACGGTCGTGTTGGACTCGCTGGCGGCGCTGGCCGACGGCTTGGCCGCGCTCGGTGTGCCCGGCGCAGCGGATGCCGGGGCGGAGGCGCGCGAGGCTGCCGCCGCGGCGTGGGAGAGCGCGCTGCGGGCGTGATCCGCGGCAGGGGGGCGGTACAGGCCGCGCTCACTCCGGCCAGGGTGACTCCAGAACGGCGCGGACGAAGTCTCCGCGCCGGAAGTGCGGGTCGTAGTGGGCGAGGACGTCCGCCTTGACGTTGCCGAACGTCGTCTCCGGCTTCGGCTGCACACCGTCCGCGAACGCCCGCAGGATGCCCTGTTTGAACGCCGGGCGCGGGTGCGCGGCGACCACCTCCGCGCGGTCCGCTTCGGAGATCTCTCCGTACCCGGAGCCGAGCACGTCGTACTCCACCCCGGCGGCCACCAGCGCCACCTCGGGTTCCATGAACTCGGGGATGCCGGGCGTGGTGTGCAGGGCGACGGCGGTCCACACCCGCCGGATGCGGTCCTCCGGGATTTGGCGGGCCGTCAGGAAGCGGCGGGCTTCCTGGGCTCCGTCCACCTCGAAGCGCCGTCCGCTGCCGTGGAAGGTCTCGCCGAGACCGACGTCGTGGAAGAGCGCCGCGATGTAGAGCAGTTCCGCGTCGTGGCCGATCCCGCGCGCGCCTCCCAGGAGGCTGCCGAAGAAGTACACCCGCAGCGAGTGGTCGTAGATCAGGTCACTGCTGGTGTCGCGCACCAGTTCGGTGGCCTCCGCGGCCAGGCGGGAGTCCGGCACGCGTACGCCTGCCGGGCTGTGCTGTTCACCCATGGCCTCCTGGCCTCCTTCTCCGCCCCGGCGTGGTCCGCCGGGTGTGCGGCGGGGTCAGTGACCTTCGGGGGCGGGTTCCAGGACGAGGACCGGGATCTCCCGGTCGGTCCTGCGCTGGTAGTCGGCGTAGTCGGGGTACGCCTCCACGGCACGCTCCCACCACACGGCCTTCTCCTCGCCGGTGACCTCACGGGCCGTCATGTCCTGTCGCACCGGACCGTCCTGGAGTTCGACCCGGGGATCGGCGAGCACGTTGCGGTACCAGACCGGGTGCGAGGGTGCCCCGCCCAGCGACGCCACCGCCGCGTACCGCCCGTCGTGCTCCACCCGCATCAGCGGCGTCTTGCGGACCTTGCCGCTCTTGGCCCCCTTGGTGGTGAGGACGATGACGGGCATGCCCCGCATCGTGGTGCCCTCCCGGCCGCCGGAGCGCTCGTAGAGGTCGACCTGGTCGCGCACCCACTGCTCGGGGCTCGGCGCGTACTCGCCCTCGACAGGCATGGTGTGTCCGCCCTTTCGTCGTCTGGTCCGGGTCCGTCCCGGAACCGCGCGGCCGTCGGCCCGCGGCCCTCTCGGCTTACCACGGGCAGCGGGGGCGTACACGTACCCGGGTGCGGAGCAAGGGGCGGCCGAGGCGCGTGCGCACGGCGGGGATAGCGTGGCGGGGCACGTGCCGACGGGCACGTGGTCGGTACATTCATGCGGAGGTAGGGGCTGTCGTGGCCGGTATAGAGGACGCACGCAAGACCTTTGACAAGTTCGACCGGAACGGCGACGGGTACGTCACCCCGGTCGAGTTCCAGCAGGCCATGGTGGAGCTGGGGGACCTGCACTACACCGTGGGCCTCGCGGAGGCCATCGTCAGCACCCGGGACGCCAACGGCGACGGCGTCCTCACCTTCGAGGAGTTCTTCGACAAGGCCAAGAACCTCTGAGGGACGAGGCCCAGGCCCCCGACGGCGGATCGTCCCCCGCGGGCTCCGCCTCGCGCGCACCAGGCGGCCGCCCGAGCGGGCGGCCGCCTTGCGGCATCCGGTCGGCAGGCCGGGAAGGTGACCGGGGCGCGGCGCCGGGCCCGAGCGGGCGGCGCGCCGCCCGTCCGGGCCGGGCAGCACCCGCCCGCCATGGCAACCAGGCCTGCGCGCACGGCGGTTGTCGGCCGGGACCGGCCGCGCGGAGCCGACCTCGCCGCCCCGGGCGCCCGGGGGTCGGTCGTAGAGTGTCACCCACGAGATCGTTGCCCCGGCAGACCACCGGGGCGGAATGTCTGGGGCGCACCAATGACGGAAACCGGGGACGGGCAGCGGCCGCTCAACACAGGTACGGCACACTCGGCACGGGTCTACGACTACATTCTGGGCGGCAAGAACCATTACGAGGCCGATGTGGCCGCCGGTGAGGCCATGATCGAGGTCTGGCCCGCGCTGCCGGTGCACATGCGGGCCAACCGGGCGTTCATGCTCCGGGCGAGCCGCTACCTGGCGCGCGAGTGCGGGATCCGGCAGTTCCTGGACATCGGCACCGGGCTGCCCACCTCGCCCAACCTGCACGAGGTCGTCCAAGCCGTCGAGCCGGGCGCCCGGGTCGTCTACGTCGACAACGACCCGATCGTGCTGAACTACGCGCAGGCGCTGCTCGCCAGCACCCCGGAGGGCCGCACCACCTACGTCCACGCGGACATGCGGGACCCGGACGCGATCCTCGGCTCGCCCGGGTTCCGCGCGACGCTGGACCTCGACGAGCCGATCGCACTGCTGGTCATCGGGATGCTGCACTTCATCCACCCCTCCGACGACGACCACGGGCTGCTGCGCAGGCTGCTGGACCCGCTGCCGCCCGGCAGCTACCTGGCCGCGACCATCGGCACCGCGGACTTCGCGCCGCAGGAGGTGGGCCGGGTCGCGGAGCAGTACGCGTCGGAGGGGATGCCGATGGCACTGCGCACCCATGAGGAGGCGGCCGCCTTCTTCACCGGGCTCGACCTCGTGGACCCCGGTGTGGTGCAGGTCCACAAGTGGCGGCCCGACGCGGGGGACGAACAGGTCCGGGACGCGGACATCGCCATGTACGGCGCCTTGGCCCGCAAGCCCCGCTGACGCCTCCGCCGACCCCCGCGCCGGGCGCTCCGCTCACTGGTCGGAGTACCGCAGCTCCCCCACCGTCCAGGCGCTCACGTCCCGGATGGCGATCCGGTACATTCCGCCCGTCTCGGGAATGCCCACCGAGCCCTGCAGGATCCGGGCGACATGGAAATGCAGGTAGGAGGGCGCCTCGGCCTCGGGGGTCGCGGCGTCCTCCAGAACCGGGACGAAGGAGCCCGCGAACGGGCCGAGCCGGTCGGAGTCCCGCAGGACCTCGGCAACTCGCTGCCTCCACACCGACTCGGGAGCCAGCCGCCCGGTGATGACGGCTCCGTGGACCACGACGGTGAGGGACATCTGGTTGGTCTGCTCCGACTCCACCGTGGCGGCGATGTCGACGAGCAGCGCGTCAGCGTTCGGCATGGCTGGTGATGCTATAGGGCCGGGCCGCACGTCCGCGACAGGCCGGGGTGTCCCGCGTTCCGCCGCCGTCCGCGGTCGCTCGCGCCGCCGGGCACACCGGGCCGCGGCAGCCCCCGGCGTACCATCACCCGTGTGGCGAACAGAACGATCTCGGCGCAGCAGCTGCGCGACCTGGCACGGCTGCGCCGGGTGCGCGACCGGATCGACCGGGAGTACGCGCAGCCGCTGGACGTCGAAGCCCTCGCTCGTGGCGTGAACATGTCGGCCGGGCACCTCAGTCGCCAGTTCCGGCAGGCCTACGGCGAGTCCCCGTACTCCTACCTGATGACACGGCGTATCGAACGCGCGATGGCACTGCTGCGCCGCGGGGACCTCAGCGTGACCGAGGTCTGCTTCGCCGTCGGCTGCTCGTCGCTGGGCACCTTCAGCACCCGCTTCACCGAACTGGTCGGTATGCCGCCCAGCACCTACCGCAGGCGCACGGCGGACGATCCGGCGGGGCTGCCACCGTGCGTCGCCAAGCAGGTGACGAGGCCGGTCAGGAACCAGCCGGAGGGCCGTCCGGCCGGGAACCAACAGGTCAGGAATCGAGAAGCACCCCCGGCCGGCCGCGGCTAGCGTGAGCCACATGGACATCAGCATTCACACCACTGTTCTCCCGCACGACGACCCGGACGCCTCGCTGGCCTTCTACCGCGACACCCTCGGCTTCGAGGTCCGCACCGACGTGGGTTCCGGGACGATGCGCTGGATCACCGTCGGCCCCGCCGACCAGCCGGGTACCTCCATCCTCCTGGCGCCCCCGGCCGCCGACCCCGGGATCACCGACGACGAGCGTCAGACGATCGCCGAGATGATGGCCAAGGGCACCTACGGCTGGATCCTGCTGGCCACCCGGGACCTGGACAGCACCTTCCAGAAGCTGCAGGAAGGCGACGCCGAGGTCGTCCAGGAGCCGACCGAGCAGCCCTACGGCGTCCGCGACTGCGCCTTCCGCGACCCGGCGGGCAACCTGATCCGGATCAGGGAACTGCGCTGAGCCGTGCGCCGGCCGCGCGACACCCGGCCGGCACGAGGGGCGGCACCGGACCGGCCGGGGCGTCACCACGCCGGTCCGACCGCACCGGGCGAGGAATCCGCGGGCCGCACGGCACCGCAGGAAGAAGGGGAGACAGGATGAGCAGAACCGGTGAGACGGACGGGCAGCCGTCCGCGCGGCACGCCGCCGACAGCCACGACCTGATCCGCGTGCACGGCGCGCGCGAGAACAACCTCGCGGACGTCAGCATCGAGCTGCCGAAGCGGCGGCTGACGGTGTTCACCGGCGTCTCGGGCTCGGGCAAGAGTTCACTGGTGTTCCACACCATCGCGGCGGAGTCGCAGCGGCTGATCAACGAGACCTACAGCGCCTTCGTGCAGGGCTTCATGCCGAACCAGGCACGACCCGAGGTGGACGTCCTCGACGGGCTGACCACCGCGATCATCGTCGACCAGCAGCGGATGGGCGCCGACCCCCGCTCCACGGTCGGCACCGCCACCGACGCCAACGCGATGCTGCGCATCCTCTTCAGCAGACTCGGGCAGCCGCACATCGGCTCCCCCAACGCGTTCGCCTTCAACGTCCCCTCGGTCCGGGCCAGCGGCGCGCTCACCGTCGAACGCGGCCCCCGCAGGAACAAGACCGTCAAGCAGACCTTCTCCCGCACCGGCGGCATGTGCACCCGCTGCGAGGGGCGCGGCGCGGTCTCCGAGATCGACCTCACCCAGCTCTACGACGACTCCAAGTCCCTGGCCGAGGGCGCGTTCACCATCCCCGGCTGGAAGTCGGACAGCTTCTGGACCGTGCGGGTCTACGCCGAGTCGGGCTTCCTCGACCCGGACAAGCCGATCCGCGACTACACCGAGCAGGAGATGCGGGACTTCCTCCACCGGGAGCCGACCAAGGTGAAAGTCGAGGGGGTGAACCTGACCTACGAGGGACTGATCCCCAAGATCCAGAAATCCTTCCTGGCCAAGGACAAGGAGGCCCTGCAGCCGCACATCCGGGAGTTCGTGGACCGGGCGGTCACCTTCACCACCTGCCCGGAGTGCGACGGCACCCGGCTGTCCGAGGCGGCCCGCTCCTCGCGGATCGACGGGATCAGCATCGCCGACGCCTGCGCGATGCAGATCAGCGATCTGGCCTCCTGGGTACGCGGGGTGACCGACCCCTCGGTGGCCCCGCTGCTGGGCACGCTGGGCAGGACGCTCGACTCGTTCGTCGAGATCGGTCTCGGCTACCTCTCGCTCGACCGGCCCTCGGGCACCCTCTCGGGCGGTGAGGCGCAGCGCGTCAAGATGGTCCGCCAACTGGGCTCCTCGCTCACCGACGCCACCTACATCTTCGACGAGCCCACCGCCGGGCTGCACCCCCATGACATCGGGCGGATGAACGACCTGCTGCTGCGGCTGCGGGACAAGGGCAACACCGTCCTCGTCGTGGAGCACGAACCGCAGACGATCGAGATCGCCGACCACGTCGTCGACCTCGGCCCCGGAGCCGGCACCGCCGGAGGCACCGTCTGCTTCGAGGGCACCGTCGAGGGGCTGCGCGCGGGCGGCACGCTCACCGGGCGTCACCTGGACGACCGCGCACGTCTCAAGGAGACCCTGCGCAGCCCGACCGGGGCGCTGGAGATCCGCGGCGCCGGTACGCACAACCTGCGGGACGTCGACGTCGACATTCCGCTCGGGGTGCTGACCGTGGTCACCGGCGTCGCCGGTTCCGGCAAGAGTTCCCTCGTCCACGGCGCACTGCCCCGGCAGGCCGCCGCAGCCGGAACCGATGTGGTCGCCATCGACCAGGGCGCGGTCCGGGGATCGCGGCGGAGCAACCCGGCGACCTTCAGCGGACTGCTGGAACCGGTCCGCAAGGCGTTCGCGAAGGCCAACGGCGTCAAACCGGCCCTCTTCAGCGCCAACTCCGCGGGCGCATGCCCCGACTGCAAGGGGATCGGGGTCGTCTACACCGACCTGGCGATGATGGCCGGTACCGCCACGACCTGCGAGGAGTGTGACGGGAAGCGGTTCCAGTCGGAAGTGCTGGAGTACCGGCTCGGCGGCCGCGACATCAGCGAGGTGCTGGCGATGCCGGTGGCCGAGGCCGCGGAGTTCTTCGCGACCGGGGAGGCGCGTACCCCGGCCGCGCACCGCGTCCTGGAGCGCCTCGCCGACGTCGGACTCGGCTACCTCCGGCTGGGCCAGCCGCTGACCACACTGTCCGGCGGCGAGCTGCAGCGGCTGAAACTGGCGACCCGGATGGCCGGCAAGGACGGCGTCTACATCCTGGACGAGCCGACCGCCGGGCTGCACCCCGCCGATGTCGAGCAGTTGCTGGGCCTGCTCGACCGGCTGGTGGACTCCGGCACGTCGGTCGTCGTCGTCGAGCACCACCAGGCGGTGATGGCGCACGCCGACTGGATCATCGACCTCGGTCCGGGGGCCGGCCACGACGGCGGCCGGATCGTCTTCGAGGGCACGCCGGCCGACCTCGTCGCAGAGCGCTCCACGCTCACCGGCGAGCACCTGGCGGACTACGTCGGCGGCTGAGCGGAGCGCGCCCGTCAGCCGGCCGCCGGGCCGCTTCCGGCGGACGAGGGCACGAGGGTGCGGCCCTCCTCGCGCAGTGCCTCGGCGGTGGCGGTGCCGGTGATCCCGGCGACCGGCCCCTGGTACAGGAGCCGCCCCCCGTGCCGCCCGGGGCCGGGACCGAGGTCGATCAGCCAGTCGGCACTCCGTACGACATCGAGATTGTGCTCGATCAGTACGACGGTGTGCCCCTGGTCCACCAGGCCGTCGAGGAGGGCCAGCAGAGTGTCGATGTCCTGCAGGTGCAGGCCGGTGGTGGGTTCGTCGAGGACATAGAGGGCCGGTCCGGCGGCGTCCCGGAGTTCCTTGGCGATCTTCACCCGCTGGCACTCACCGCCCGAGAGGGTCGTCAGCGGCTGGCCGAGCCGCAGATACCCCAGCCCGACATCGTCGAGGTGGCGCAGGGCGCGGACGATCGCGCGGTCCGGGAGCCGTTCAATGGCCTCGTGGACGGTGAGAGCACCGATGTCGGCGATGGTCAGCCCGTCGACCGTGTACGCCAGCGCCTCGGACGTGAACCTGCGTCCCCCGCAGCTCTCGCAGACCGTCTCCTGGTCCTCCAGGAACGCGAGGTCGCTGGAGACGGTCCCCAGCCCGTTGCAGCCCGGGCAGCCGCCCCGGGAGTTGGAGCTGAACAGCCCTGCGTCGACGCGATTGCGGCGGGCGAAGAGCCTGCGGACGGCGCCCGCGATTCCCGTATAGGTGAGAGGCGTGGAGCGCCGGTTGCCGACGACCGGCCGCTGGTCGATCACGACGGCGTCGTGCTGGGCGACGAGTTCGTCGGCGAAGCTGGTCTTGCCAGAGCCCGCCACGCCGGTGAGCACGGTCAGCACCACGGTGGGGATGTCCGCGGTCACATGGCGGAGGTTGTTGCGCGCGGCGCCGGACACGGTGAGGTGCCCGCGCGGCGTCCGCGGAGCGTCCTTGACCGGCCGGCGCCGGGCCAGGGCGGCCGCCGTCGCGGTACCGGCCCGGCGCAACTCCTCGAAGCCGCCCTGGTGGACGAGTGCGCCGCCCTGCTCCCCCGCACCCGGGCCGATCTCGACGACCTGGTCGGCGACGGCCATGACCGCGGGGTCGTGCTCGACGACCAGGACGCAGTTGCCCTTGTCCCGCAGCCGCAGCAGCAGCCCGGTCATGGCGGAGACATCGTGGGGGTGCAGCCCGACGGTGGGCTCGTCGAAGACGTAGATCATCTCGGTGAGGCTGCTGCCCAGGTGCCTGAGAGTCTTGATCCGCTGTGCCTCGCCCCCGGAGAGCGTCGCGGTGCCGCGGCCGAGGTGCAGATAGCCGAGCCCGATGGCGACCATCGCCCGGAGCCGTTCGGTGAGGGCCGAGACGACCGGTGCCACCCGCGCCTCGGTCACCTCCCCCACCAGATCGGCGAGTTCGGCGACCTCCATCCGGGACATCTCCCCGATGGTGCGGCCGAGCACCGTGGCCGACCGGCTCGCCTCGCACAGCCGGTCCCCGCGGCAGTCCGGGCACACCTCGGAGCGGGTGAACCGGGCAATCGTCTGCTTCTTGCGCTCGGACATCTCCTCGGAGCCGCGCAGATGGATCCGCTCGAAGCGCTGCACCACGCCCTCGTAGCCCTCGGGCAGCCGGTCAGCGGGCGAGCCCGCAGCCGCCGTCCCGTACAGCAGCGCGTTCCGCTGGTTCGTGTCCCAGTGGCGCAGCGGCGTGCCGAGGGGGAACACCCCGATGTCGGCGAAGTGGGAGTACCAGTATCCACCGGGGGCGAATCCGGGCAGCAGCACGGCACCCTCGCGCAGCGACCGGTCCGGATCCACGAACCGGTCGACGGCGCCGGCCACGACCTCTCCCAGGCCGGAGCAGGTGGGGCACATCCCGGCCGGGTCGTTGAAGGAGAAGGCGGAGGCCTCGCCGGCGTGCGGGGTGCTCGTCCGGGAGAACAGCAGGCGCAGAAAGGTCCAGACGTCGGTGACCGTGCCCACCGTGGAGCGGACACTCCCGCCCAGCCGCCGCTGGTCGATCACCACGACGGGCGACAGCCCGTCGATGTGTGCGACCTCGGGACGGTTCCACTTCGGCAGGCGGCTGCGGGTGTAGGGCGGGTAGGTCTCGTTGAGCTGGTATCCGGCCTCGGCCGCGAGGGTGTCGAACACCAGCGACGACTTGCCCGAACCCGACACCCCCGCGAAGACCACGAGCTGCCCGCGGGGCACATCGATGTCGAGGTGCCGCAGGTTGTGGGTACGGGCTCCCCTGATCCGGATGGCGTGCTGCGTCATGAGCGGGACCCTAGGCCAGGATGCGGCCGGAATCCGGCCGCAAATTCTGCGAGACTGCCGCCGTGGCCGACGTGATGCAACGGGTTCTCGCACTGCTCGCGGTCCTGCAGTCGGGCAGGAGCTTCAGCGGTGCGGAACTGGCGGCGCGGCTGGACGTCCCTCCGCGCACCCTGCGGCGCGATATCGGCCGCCTCCGCGGCTACGGGTACCCGGTCGAGACCCGGCCGGGGCCGGGCGGCCACTACCGGCTCGCAGCCGGGCGGGCCATGCCTCCGTTGCTGCTCGACGACGACGAGGCCGTCGCCACCCTGCTGGGCCTGGCGGCCCTCGGCTCGACCGGCAGCGCGAGCGAGGGCAGCCTCGACGAGGCCGCGGTCCGCGCCTACGGGAAGGTGGACCAGTACCTGCCCAAGCGGCTGCGCCCGCGGGCGGCGGCGCTGCGCGCGAGCCTGGAGACCGCACCCACTCCCGCACCGAGCACCAGCGCGGCGGCGGTGAGCACGATCGCCGAGGCGATCGCGCAGGAGCACACGGTCACGTTCCACTACGTGGGAGCGGCCGGAGCGGCCACCACGCGCCTGGTCGAGCCGCACCGCCACCTCCACCTGCACCAGCGCTGGTATCTGCTGGGGTGGGACGTCGACAAGCGGGACTGGCGGACCTTCCGCCTCGATCGGCTGGCCGAACTCCGGGTGACCGGCCGGACGTTCGCCCCCCGACCGCTGCCGGCCGGGACGGGCATCGACCAGCTCCGTGCGGGCATCAACCGGCATCGGCGCCGCGTGGTGCTGACTCTCGACGCTCCGGTACCGGCAGTGGCCGACGCGTTCCACCGCCAGGACGTCGTCCTCAGCACGGTCGCCGGGGGTGCCACCCGGGCCGAACTCGCCCTCGACTCCTGGCAGTGGCTGCTGCCCGCCCTCGCCTTCCTCGGCGCCGACTTCACCGTCGAGGAACCCGAGGACTTCCGCACCGCGCTGCGGGGCTTCGCCGCCCGCCTCGGCCGCGGCGCCGCACCCGCGTAGTGGGTGTCCTCGCCGGATTCCGGCGGGAGGGGCGTCGCAGGGGGGCGTGGCCCCGGCCCGGCGGGCGGAGGAGTTCGCGTGCGGTCGCCTCCCGCGGTCCGTCGGCCCGGGTGACGTTCGGCTGGCGTATCCGTCCGATCGGAAGGAATGCTGTTCGCTGCTGTGCGCGCGGCATCGCGTCCTCATTCTGCACGGAATTCCGGAGGCCCCGGCTCTTCCCGCATGCCGCTGACCGGGCGGTGCCAGGAGGAAGGACCGGGAATGTCCCCACTGCGCACCGCCGGGCGCCTTCCGGCGCGCGCCAGAATTCAGAGAGGCGATTCCGGGGTGATTCCGCCCCGGACGCCATTGTTGCCGAACGGAATGCGCGACGGATCGCCCCGCGCGGCTCGGCGTCCTGCGCCGCGCCTTCCGGCAGCACGCGGGCGGGGCCGGAGCACGTCGGACGTGCTCCGGCCCCGCCCGCGTCGGAGGCCGACGATGCCGGGATCCGGGCTGTGGGACACCGCCCGTGCCGGGAGCCGCCGCAGGCGCCGGCCGCCGGACCGGCGTGGTTCAGCGAGGAGCGGGCACCGAAGCGGACTCGGGACTGCCGTCGTTGTCGCCGCGCACCCACACGGTCCGCTGCGGGAAGGGGATGTCGACCCCGGCGGCCTCGAGCGCCTCCTTGACGCGGCGGCGCAGCTCGCGGGCGACTCCCCACTGCTTGAGCGGAGCCGTCTTGACGGCGATGCGGACCAGCACACCGTCGGCGTCCAGGGACTGCACACCCCAGACCGCGGGGTCCTCCAGAAGCATGCCCTCGAAACGGGGGTCCTCGCGCATCTTGCGACCGGCGGTCTCCAGGACGCTGCAGACGGTGTCGAGGTTGGACTCGTAGGCCACGGAGACGTCGAGGACCGCGCGGGCCCACTCCTGGCTGTCGTTGCGGACCCGCAGGATCTCGCCGTTGCGGATGTGCCACAGGCCGCCGTTGAGGTCGCGGATCTGGGTGAGCCGCAGGCCGACGTGCTCGACTTCGCCGATGGCCTCGCCCAAGTCCACCGAGTCGCCCACTCCGTACTGGTCCTCCAGCATGATCAGCATGCCGGACAGGTAGTCGGCCACCAGGCTCTGCGCGCCGAAACCGATCGCCAGACCCACCACACCGGCACTGGCCAGCAGCGGGCCGAGCGCGATGCCGACCTGGTCGAGCACCATCGCCGCGCCCATGACCCCGACGACGACGGTGACGATGCTGCTCAGTACCGACCCGATCGTCCTGGCCCGCTGCTCGCGCCGCTCCTGGGCCCGGGACCGGTCCCGGGCCAGCACCGCGGGACCCCGGCCGGACGGGCGCCCTCCGGCCTCCCGCTCCTCGGACGGCTCCAGGATGCGCTTCACCACGTGCTTGATGCCCTTCTTGGCCAGCACGCGGACTATTGCCATGGCGACGACGATGAGCAGGATGCGCAACGGCACGCCGATGAGCGTGTCCACGTTGTCGCGCAGCCAATCCGGGGCGGTCATGGCCTGTTGCATGTCACCACTGAGCAGGTAGGACGCCGACGGGTCGGGAAGTGACACGGGAAGGACTGCTCCACTCTTCATCGACAGCTGTATTTCCGCCGTCGACCGTATCCGGGATTCGACGACCGGGTCAAAACCGTGAAGACCGGACGCGAGCGACGTGAACGTGATGCGCGGAGCCAAGAATCCCGATCGAACTCGGGACCGGCGCACGGAAATGCACCTTCCCGCCCGGCCCGAAGCGCCGCTCCGGTTCTCCCGCATTCTGCTCCGCGCTTCTCCCTCGGCAGTCTTTTCTCCGGCCGTCACTCCGACGGATCCATGTCCCGCGAGGGCACCGCCCTCGAAGACCCGATGGTGTTCACCGCACCCGCGCGCCACTGCGTCGTCGAACAGGGATGCCCCGGCCGGCGCGGCAACCGCATACTCGGCACATGGACTTGCTCTCCGACCGGTTCCGGGACCCGCTCAGCACCGAGTACGACTTCATCGGTTCGATCGTCGTGCGATGCCCCGGCTGCACGAAGGCCGCCCGTGTCGTTCCAGCACCCGGGGCCGGCGACTCCGGGGAGCGGATGCTGTTCAGGCGGCGGCGGCTGGTCTGCCGCGGCTGCGGACTGTCACGGGAGTGGAGTGGCCGCCTGCTCGCCCTCCCCCGCGGCACGGCCGAGCCCGTGACGGATCCCTACTTCGGTCTGCCGCTGTGGCTCCAGGCGGAGACCCGGCACGGCTGGTTGTGGGCGTACGACCTGGAGCATCTCGACCTGATCCGCCGGTTCGTGCAGGCGTCGCTGCGGGAGCGGGCGCCCTGGTACGAGACCGGGCCGCGGTTGACCCTGGTGGCCCGTCTCCCGGCATGGATCAAGAGGGCGAAGAACCGGGACGAGATCCTGCGTGCCGTCAGCCGGATACACGCCTCACCGCTCGCCGCTTGACCTCGAACGGCATGGGGTGTCCGAACCGCACGTCCGGTCCGGCCGTCCGCATCCGCGCTCCGGTTGCGCGGTGAGCCGGGCGGGGTCCCGCCGGACGTGCGCGTCACGGCACCGGCCCCTCGCAGCTATGCGCTCCAGGCATGCTCCAGCAGAGTGCGGAAGGAGGCGGGCTCTCGGCCGATCAGACCGGCCAGCGTCGGGTCGACTGCGGTGAACTCGTCGTTCCGTGCCGCCACGAAGACGCTCAGCATCAGGTCGGCGACCGGCGCGGGGACACCGTGCGCCAGTGACTGCTCGCGGAAGGCGCTGTCGGAAGCGGCGGTCCGGGTGAAGGCCCGTCCGGTGATCCGGGACGCGATCTCGCCGAGGGCGGCGAAGTCCAGAGCCGCCGGGCCGGTGAGCGGTGGGGTGGGCCCCTCGAAGCGGCCCTCGTCGGAGAGGATCTCCGCGGTGGCCTCGGCGAGGTCGTCGTGGCCGGTCCAGGCGACGGGTCCGTCGGCGGGCAGGGCGATGTCCCCGGTGTGCCGGGCGGGTTCGAGGAACTGCAGGGCGCCGGCGGCGTAGAAGCCGTTGCGCAGTGCGGTCCAGGGCAGGCCGGTGGCCCGCAGGAGGTCCTCCGTCCGGGCGTGGTCGCGGCAGGGCTGGAAGAGGGAGTCGTGGGCGGCGCCCATCTGGCTGGTGTAGAGGATCCGGCCGACGCCGGCCCGCACGGCGGCGTCGACGGCGGCACGGTGGCCGGCGACGCACTCCTCGCCCGCGCGGTCGAGAGAGACGAGGAGCAGCTGCTCGGCTCCCTCGAAGGCGTGCGCGAGCGAGGCGGGGTCGTCGAAGTCGCCCTGTCGGACGCGGACGCCCCGTTCGGCGAGGTCATGGACCTTGCGCGGGTCGCGGACGCGGACGCCGACACGGTCGGCGGGGACGCGCTCCAGGAGGTGCTCGACGGTGCGGCGGCCGAGCTTTCCGGTGGCTCCGGTCACGATGATCACGAGTGGGGTCCCCTCAGGTGTTTCCGGTGGAATCACTAGAACGATAACGCTGAAACTAACAGCGGAAGCGATTTCTCGTTAGCATCGATTCATGCGCCACGACACCTCCGCCGACCCCCGCCGCCGCATCGTCGAAGCGGCCGTCGAACTGCTGGAGAGCGGCGGGCCCGAAGCGGTGAGCACCCGTGCGGTCGCCACCGCGGCCGGGATGCAGCCCCCGGCGATCTATCGCCTCTTCGGCGACAAGGAGGGCCTGCTGGAGGCGGTCGCCGAACACGGCTACACGCAGTTTCTGGAGAACAAGCGCGCGCAGCTCGACCCCGCCCCGGAGGACCCGGTGGAGGAACTGCGCCGCGGCTGGGACGTGGTGGTGGAGTTCGGCGTCTCGCGCCCCGAGCTGTTCGCGGTGATGAACAGGGCCACCAGCCGGGGGTCGGACGCGGCCCATCACGCGGGCCTGGAGATCCTCCGTGGGCGGGTGCGCAGGCTGGCGGCCGGAGGGTGGCTGCGAGTCGACGAGGAGCTCGCCGCACAGATCATCCAGGCGACCGGTCAGGGCGCGGTCACCACCTGGAACTCCACCCCCGCGGAGCGCCGCACCCCGGCCCTGTTGGCTGTCCTGCGCGAATCCATGGTCGCCGCCGTCACTCGCGCCGAACCGGCCCTCCCGGCCGGGGAGTCCGGCCCCGCCCCGGCAGCCCGCGCGCTGCGCGCCGCGCTTCCCGACGGCACCGGCCTCCTGAGCGACGCCGAACAGCGGCTGCTGTACGAGTGGCTCACCCGGCTGGCGTCGGACGGCGGCACGCCACATGCCTGACCGCCGGAGGGCAGGGCGCGGGCGACACCGCCGCACGGGGCGGAGAGCCTGCCTCACACGGGGTCGGGTCGATGCGGCAGACGCCGCGATACGGGTTCGCTTCTGCGGGTGGCTCCTGAAGCACTCCGGTCGGCCGCTGCCCGGCGCATCCGGCGCGCCACAGAAATCACCTGGCCGCCCCGAGGCATCACGGACCCCGGGCATCACGACCGCATCAGGTACGTGACGACCCGCGATCAACGCGAGAGACTGTCCGGGATGAACGATACCGATCAGAGGTTCGACTGATACGTCCTCACGAGCCTCGTCAGCAACTCGGCGCCGGCCCCGGAAGTCCCCGCGGCGCCGGCGCCTCGAAGCGCCGGGACCAGGCCCCCCGGTTCCCCCACAACCCGCTGTCACCAGCAACGAAGCCCGCACAAGCGATAGCTGCCGATCTCGCGTGGAGGTACACATGAGGATGCTCATCAACGTTCCCGAGTCCGTGGTTCCCGACGCGTTGCGCGGGATGGCCGCCGCCCACCCCGAGCTGGCCGTGGACGTGGACCGTCGGGTGGTCGTGCGGCGGGACGCACCCGTGGCGGGGAAGGTCGCGCTGGTCTCCGGTGGCGGTTCGGGACACGAACCGCTGCACGGCGGATTCGTGGGGCCCGGGATGCTGGATGCCGCATGCCCGGGCGAGATCTTCACCTCTCCCGTCCCCGACCAGATGGTCGCCGCGGCCGCGGCCGTGGACAGCGGGGAGGGCGTGCTGTTCGTCGTCAAGAACTACACCGGCGACGTGCTGAACTTCGACATGGCCGCCGAACTCGCCGAGGACGAAGGGGTCCGCATCGGGAAGGTACTGGTCGAGGACGACGTGGCGGTGACCGACAGTACGCACACGGCCGGACGCCGGGGTACGGGCGCCACGCTGTTCGTGGAGAAGATCGCGGGTGCGCTGGCCGCCGAGGGGGCGCCGCTGGAGCGGGTGGAGGCGGTCGCACGCCAGGTGGCCGACTCCTCGCGGAGCTTCGGAGTGGCACTCAGCCCGTGCAGCACCCCGTCCAAGGGCGGTCCCATGTTCGAGCTGCCCGCAGGCGAACTGGAGCTGGGGATCGGCATCCACGGGGAACCGGGCCGGGAGCGGCGCCCGATGATGACCTCCGGGGAGATCGCGGACTTCGCCGTCGACGCGGTGCTGGAGGATCTGCGCCCCGAGGAGCCGGTGCTCGCGCTGGTCAACGGCATGGGAGCGACGCCGCTGCTGGAACTCTACGGGTTCTGCGGCGAGGTGCACCGGGTCCTGGGCGAGCGGCGGATCCCGGTCGCCCGTACCCTCGTCGGCAACTATGTGACCTCGCTGGACATGGCGGGCGCCTCCGTGACGCTGTGCCGGGCCGACGAGGAGCTGCTGCGGCTGTGGGACGCGCCCGTGCAGACCGCCGGACTGCGGTGGGGCGCCTGAGGACCCACCGAACGGTGGCACGAGGGTGGCGGGACGGCCTCGCGACCGCGCAGCGGTGCGGCACGCACGACGGTGCCGCACGTCTCGCACGGCGGTGACGTACGCGGTGGTCCTGCCGGAGCGGGCAGCACCACGACCGGGACAGCGGTGAAGGAGCAGGAGTGAGCGGCAAGGTGACGAACGAGACCGGCGAGTCCGGCGGAGGCGGGACAGGCGTCCGGGAGCTGGACGCCGCCTTCTTCGCCCGGTGGATGACGGCTTCCGCCGACGCGGTGGCCCGGGAGGAGAGCCGGCTGACGGAACTGGATTCGGCGATCGGCGACGCCGACCACGGCGGAAACATGCGCCGGGGATTCGAGGCGGTGCGCGGGGAGCTGGCCGAGGACGTCCCCGCGACGCCGGGAGCCGTGCTGATGACGGCGGGCAGGAAGCTGGTCTCCACGGTGGGCGGTGCCTCGGGCCCGCTGTACGGAACACTGCTGCGCCGTACGGGCAAGGCGCTCGGCGGCGCGGAGCGCGTCAGCGGCGCGGAGCTGGCGGACGCGCTGCGCGCCGGTATCGACGCGGTGGCGCAATTGGGCGGTGCCGCCACGGGTGACAAGACGATGCTCGACGCGCTCCTCCCGGCCGCTGAGGCACTGGCGGACAGCGGCGGTGAGGACTTCGGCGCGGCGCGCGACGCGGCCGAGCGGGGTGCGGAGGAGACCGTGCCGCTCCAGGCCCGCAAGGGCCGGGCCAGCTATCTGGGAGAGCGCAGCATCGGGCACCGGGACCCCGGTGCGACCTCGGCGGCGCTGCTGGTGGCGGCGCTGGCGGAGGCCGGCGGCGCCGAAGGCGGGACGGCAGGGTCCCAGGAGAGCGACAGCGGTGGGGGTGAGTGACATGGCGGAGGCCGACGGCGGCAAGCGGGTAGGGATCGTCCTGGTCTCGCACAGCAAGGAGGTCGCCGACTCGGTCGCCCGGCTGGCCGCGGGGCTCGCGGGAGTGCCGGACGCCCGGGTCGCCGGTGCCGGCGGGCTGCCCGACGGCGGGCTCGGTACCAGCGAGGAACTGATCGTCGAGGCCGCGCACCGGATGGACGAGGGCGCGGGTGTCGCGCTCCTCGTCGACCTGGGCAGCGCGGTGCTGACGGTCAAGACGCTGCTGGCCGAGGGCGACGAGCTGCCGGAGCCGGCCCGGTTGGTGGACGCGCCCCTGGTGGAGGGTGCGGTCGCCGCCGTCGTGACGGCTGCGGGCGGCGGCGACCTGGCTGCGGTGGCCTCGGCTGCCGAGGAGGCCTACACCTACCGCAAGCTCTGAGTGGCAGTCAGATATGGGCGCGGCGGGCCGCTGTCCGCGTCCGTTCCGGACCCGGCTGCGGCCGGTGCCACCGGTCCCGCCGGTGGCACCGGCCTGGTCGGAGCCCCGGCCTCGGCCGGACCCCCGAGTGCGGCCGGGCCGGCTCTTCGGCGGAAGTCCCGTCCGTTTCCGGGCTCCGGTCCCGGTCCGGGGCCGCGGTCGAGACCGCGGCCGGGAAGCGGTTCGGCGCGCCGGTCCGGGTCGGCGGAGGCCGCGGCGTGCCGCCATCGGCTCTCGGCGGCACGCCGGGTAGCGACCGCCGCCCGGGCGCGATGCGCGGTGGCGTCGGCCACCGCGCGGGCCGCTGTTCCGGCCAGCGCGTATCTCCCGTAGCCGGTGCGGTGCACCAGACCGTGCTCCGCGGCCTGCGCGAGAAGCTTGTTCGCCTGGGAGGCGCTGAGACCGGCGCGCCGGGCTATCACCCCCAGCCGGAGCGGCGAGCCGGGGTTCTCCCGCTCCAGCGCCGTCATGGCCGCCAGTAACGCGAACCCGGTGGCGGCGCTCACCGGGCGCGCCCGGAACGAAGAGTGCTCCGGTACCGGGTACCGGCGCGGTACCGCGCCGGGAAGCAGGTCGACGATTTCATCATTGGTTTACACCTTCGAAGTCGTTTGATTCGCCGGATTCTGCACGGCCGGAAACTCCCACCGCCCGCCGTCTTTCCGGATGCCCCGCTCGGGTCGTCCGCATTCGCGGGCCCGCCGCGGAACGTGGCATACCGCACCGGAATGTGACGCCCACTTTTCCGCCGGTGGAAAAGTAGCCGTTCCCAACCCGCCACCCTCTTGCGCTGGGCGCACCGGCTGTCGGAAGGTGACCACGGCCGACTTCAGGCCCTCCGGAGCGCGACAGGGAAGGTGGGACGTGGGTATTCCTTTCGCATCCATGACACCGGCCCGCCCCTCGCGTTCGATTTACAGGAGGGCAACCCTCCGTATCCGCCGTCGGGGCGACCGTCCGACCGCCCTTTCCGAGGCCGGATTTCACACCGGCCGCACCCCAAGATCGCCGTCGGCACGCTGTGACGGCGGACCCCGGGAACCACACAGAAGGGAGAACGCCATGCGTTACATCTACTGATGAGTTCACGGTTGTCGCGGCCACGCGTATTGCCGCGTGGCCGCGAACGGTGCGATCTTTTTTCCCTCACCCCACCCGGATCCGAAGAAAGGACGGCCATGACGGGAGCGGCGGCGCAAACACGGCGGGATCCCCTCTACGACCCCCTGGCTCCTGAGGTCATCGCCGCTCCGCACGCGGCCTACCGGCGGCTGCGCGAACACCGCAGGGTGTACTGGCACGCGCAGCTCGACTCCTGGGTGCTCACCGGATACGCCGAGTGCCGCAAAGTGCTCGGGGACACGGCCGCCTTCGGCTCCGACTTCCGCAGGGCGGGCGAGGAGGTTCCCGAAGCCCAGCTGAGCGTGCAGTCGCTGGACCAGCCCGAGCACTCCGCGATCCGCCACCTGCTCGTCTCCGCACTGCACGTGCGCTCGCACACGGCCATGACGGATACCGCGGCGCGGCTGGCCGCCGGGCGCCTGGACGCGCTGCGCGGCGCCGGCCCCGTCGACCTGGTCAGCGGATTCGCCCGCCCGCTCGCACTGCACACGATGTGCGACTTCCTGGGCGTCACACCGCCCGACGGCCCCTGGTTCGAGGAGATGTCCAACGCGATCGTGCGCGGCATGGACGCGGGGCTGGACCCCTCGCGTGCCGAACCGGGCATCCGTGCCAGGGAGGAGCTGAGCCGAATGGTGGGCGGGTGGCTGGAGACCGCCGGTGAGGACGGCTTCCTCGGTGCCGCCCGCGCCGCCCGCGCACAGGCCCCGGAGGTCTCCGATGCGGTGTTGGCCAACTCGCTGCGGGGAGTGCTGCACGCGGGGTACGAGTCGGTCAGCCGACTGATGGGCAACGCACTCGCCCGGCTGGTGGACGACCCCGCGCTGCTCGGACGCGCCATGGCGCAGAACGCGCTGGATCCGCTGGTGGACGAGCTGCTCCGGCTCGACGGGCCGGTGCAGGGCGACGCGCGGGTGTGCGTGGCCGACAGCGAACTGGGCGGCCGGCGGATCCGGCGCGGCGAGATCGTCGTTCTGCTGCTGGGCGCGGCCGACCGGGATCCGGAGGTCTTCACCGATCCGGACGCCGTGGACCTGACCCGGCGCAAGGGAGCGCATCTGGCGTTCGGCCGGGGCGCGCACGCCTGTCTGGGTGCGGGGCTGGCCACCCTGCAGTTGCGTGCGGTGCTCTCGGCACTGCACACGGCCGGGATCGGCTTCCGTCCCCAGGGGCCCGCAGAGTACGAACGCACCGCGACACTGCGCGGATTGCGCGCGCTGCCGGTCGTGGTGAGCGAAGCCGCTGTCGCCCGCTGAACGCCGGGCCGCAGCTCCGTCCCGGCTCCGCGGAACACCCCCGACCACCGTGCGAAGGGAGAGCCCGTGCCCGTCTTCGACCGTCCGCTCCGCCACACCCTGAGACTCGCCGCCGCGGCGGCGCTGTCGCTGGCCTGCCTGTCGGCGCAGCAGGTCGGTGCCGCGCCACTGCCCTCCTCCGCACCGGCCGGGACCGCCGCAACCGACCGGGCCGACCGGGCCGATGGGGCCGATGGGGCCGATGGGGCCACGCTCTCCCCCGAGCAACTGGCCGAGCGGGTGCGGGGCCGGGACGTGACCCGCCATCTGCGGGCCTTCCAGCGGATCGCCGATGCCAGCGGCGGCAACCGGGGCTACAACCAGCCCGGATTCACCCGCTCGGTACGGTACGTGGCCGGAAAGCTGGCGGCGGCCGGATACCAGGTCGAGCGGCAGCGGGTGCCCTATACCGACTTCGCCATCGCCGAGGAGCGGCTCTCGGTGCGGACGAGGAGCGGCGCCGGCCGGCATGTGCCCGTCCTGATGACCCGCTTCACTCCCTCTACCTCCGCGGCCGGTCTCGACGCACGAGTGGTCGCGCCGCCCCGCGGGAAGACAGGCTGCGCGGTGTCCGACTACGACGGCGTGGCCGCGCGCGGGGCGGTCGTCGTGCTGGCCCGCGACGCCTGCGGATTCGGACATCAACAGCAGGTGGCCGCGCAGGTGGGCGCGCGGGCGGTGGTGATGTACTACCCGACACCGTCGCCCCGGAACAACTACCGCCTGATAGGCCTCCCCCGGGGGAGCTTCGTGCTCCCCATGGGGATGGTCTCCCAGGCCGACGGCGAACGGCTGGTACGGCAGGCCGCCTCACGTGCGGGCGCCCGGGTGCATCTGACGCTGCGCGGCCACGACGTCCGGCGCACCACGGTGAACCTCATCGCCGAGACCAGGGGCGGCGACCCGGACGACGTGGTGGTGATGGGCGGCCACCTCGACAGCGTGCCGGAGGCGCCGGGCGTCGACGACAACGGTTCCACCGCCGCCACCGTGCTGCAGACGGCGCTGGAGCTGGCACCGCACCAGGACCGGGTGCGCAACAAGGTGCGGTTCATGTGGTGGGGCGCCGAGGAGCTCATCGACGTCGGCTCCGGCTACTACGTCGACCACCTCTCGCCCGCCGAGCGCGGCAGGATCGCCGCCGTCCTGAACGCGGAGCTGCTCGCCCCGTCCAACTACGGCCGCTTCGTGTGGGATCCGGGAACCGGCGGCAGCCACCGGATCGCCGAGCTGTTCGCCGGGTACTTCGAGCGGCACGGACTGCCCTACGAGCGGCAGGACCCGGGCGCGATCGGCTCCGACCACCTGGTGTTCCAGGCAGCGGGCATCCCGGTCGGCGGGCTGGACGGGGGCAACCTGCAGGTGAAGACCCCCGAGCAGCAGGCCCGCTTCGGCGGCACGGCCGGGCAGATGTTCGACCCCTGTTATCACCAGCCGTGCGACCGGCTGAAGGCCATCGACCGGACGGCGCTGGACACCAACGCCCGCGCGCTGGCCTGGGTCCTGGGCGAACTGGCGCTGAAGGACGGTGCCGTACGCGGGATTCGGGCCGCCGGGTAGCCCGGCGACCACCTGCGGCCGGGCCCGGCGACTGCCGGCCCGGCCGCCGCCCCGTCGTCAGCCGGCCGCCTCGGGGGAGGCCGTGAACGAGGCCGGGCCCTCCTGGGAAGCCTGCTTGATGCGGAAGTGCGCGTACTCCTTCATCGGCGGCAGCTCGTCGAGGCCGAACCAGCCGACCTCCAGCGACTCCTCGTCGTTGACCCGTACGGCGCTCGCCGCCCGCGCGGTGGCCCGGCAGCGGAAGACGATGTCCATGAACTGGCAGATGTCCCCGTTGGGGTAGGTGACGGGCTTCTCCAGCGCGTACACCCCGACCAGGCGCTCCGCCACACACCGGACGTTGGTCTCCTCCCGCACCTCGCGCACCGCGCAGTCGGCCGGCTGCTCGCCGGGCTCCGGGATGCCGCCGATCACCGCCCACCGGCCGGTGTCGGCACGCCGTCCCAGGAGCACCCGCCCCCGGTCGTCGAAGACGATGACGCTGACGCCGGGCAGGTGGAGGAGCTGGTGGCCGGCGGAGCGCCGCAGATCGCGGATGTAGTCGGGAGTCGCCATGTTCCGACCCTAAGCCGGGCCGGGTCCGCGCGCCGAGCGAGGCGGGCGCGGGCGGCCCGCGGAGTCAGGCCGCCCGCAGCGCGTGCAGCCGGGTGCGGATGTGGTGGACCGCCGCCTCCGCGTCGTCCACCGTGACGGTGAACAGCCGGCCGTCTCCCAGCCGCAGCACCAGCCCCTCCCCCCGCCGGATGACGACGGCGGTGCCCTTCTCGGGCCGCCAGCGGTAGCCCCAGCCGCCCCAGTGCCGCGGGGTGACGCGGGGGGCGTGCTCGGCGTGTACCACGTCGCGCAGGTGGATGCGACGGCGCGGGACACCGGCGTGGCCGCACCGCACCTCCAGCGTGTCGTTCTCCACCTTCACCTCGACGTGGACGAAGGCGAGGGTGCCGAAGAGGACGAGCAGGCCGACGGCGACACAGCCGACGACGGACATGATCCGCGGCACGGCCCCACCGGGCCAGGTCATGTCCACGGCGAGATCGATGCCCAGCGCCAGACATCCGGCACCGACGGCGGCCAGGCACCATTGCAGCCGGCTGCTGGCCCGCCCGGTCCACACCTGCGTACCCGGCGGCGGGACGACGTGCCGCAGAGGCGCGGGGGCGGCGCTGCGGGCGGCTTCGCCGCGGGGCCCGGCGCCGCCCTGGGCGGATGCGGCGCCGTCACGGGGACGGTCACTCATGTCGGCAGCGTACTCGCGAGTCCTCGCACCGGCAGCCGGAGCGGGCCGTGTCAGACACCCGGAATCGGGCCGCCGCCTCCCGCCCACGGGTACCGGGCCCCGCCCGGCCCTCGGCCGCCGGGGGCCCGGGCCGGACGGTCAGGCCCGCGTGGCGGGGGTCGCGCTCGCCTCGGCCAGCAGCCTGCCCTCGGCGTAGCTGAAGGCCGCCTCCGGCAGTGCGGCCGCCCTGCCGCTGTGCAGCACGGTGAGCTCTCCGGTGGGTGCCGCGTCCGGCTCCGGTCGGGCGCCGGCGCGGCGCAGTGCCTGGGCGCAGACGGCGGCGGCCGAGCCGTACAGCGCCGGGCCCTCGGCGCGGGTGCCGCGCAGCGCTTCCCGGATCCTGCTGCCGACCAGCTCGTAGTGGGTGCAGCCGAGCACGACCGTCGCCACATCCGCGGGGGTACGCGCGGCGGCCGCCCGCACGGCGTCGGCGATCAGGGTTTCGGAGCCGCTCTCCACGGCGTCCGCGAGTCCGTGGCAGGGCACTCCGGTGATGTCGGCGCCGTTGCCGAACTCCTCGATCAGCCGTCGCTGGTAGGGGCTGCCGGTGGTGGCCGGGGTGGCCCAGATGGCGATCCGCCCTCCGGTGCGGACGGCGGCCGCCGCCGCGGGCTTGACGGCCGGGACGGTGCCGATGACGGGCAGGCCGGGTTCCAGTTCGCCGCGGAGCGCGGGCAGCGCGTGCACCGAGGCCGTGTTGCAGGCGACGATCAAGGCGGCCGGTCGGTGCTCGGCGGCGGCGCGGGCGCAGTCCAGAGCACGCGCGGCGATGTCCGCGCCGTCGCGGGGCCCCCACGGCAGGCCGTCCGGGTCGGAGGAGAGCACGAGGTCCGCGTCGGGGCGTGCGCGGCGTACCGCCGCGGCCGCGGCCAGCAGGCCGATACCGGAGTCCATCAGCGCGATCTTCACGTGACGGAACTGTACTTCACCCGCGCGGGCCGCCCTCCTGCGACCACTGCCGTGGCGGCCGGTGCGCCTGGTCGCGCGCGCGGCGGAGCGCCGCCGTGGGCCGGTGTACGGCAGACTCCGCACGATGAGCACGCTCGCCTGGACCTCGGCCGTTCCGCTCGCCTCGCTGGCCGCGTGGGCGTGGCTCCTGCTGGGGCAGGGCTTCTTCTGGCGGACCGACGTCCGGCTGCCGCCCCCCATCGGTCCGGAACCGGTCCGCTGGCCCACCGTGTGCGTCGTGGTTCCCGCCCGGGACGAGGCCGGGGTACTGCCGGTGACCCTGCCGACGCTGCTGGCCCAGGACTATCCGGGGCCGACGACGATCGTGCTGGTGGACGACGGGTCCCGGGACGGCACCGGCGCCGTCGCCCGGAAGCTGGCGGCGCGGGCGCCGGAGGGGCCGCCGCTGACGGTGCTCTGGCCCGGTGAGCCCGCGCCGGGCTGGACGGGGAAGCTGTGGGCGGTGCGGCAGGGCATCGCGCACGCCCGCCGTGACCCGGTGGAGCCGGAGTTCCTGCTGTTGACCGACGCGGACATCGCGCATGAGCCGGACTCGCTGCGCCACCTGGTGCACGCCGCGCTCGGCGGCCGGTTCGACCTGGTCTCGCAGATGGCGCGGCTGCGGGTGCGCACGGGGTGGGAGCGGCTGATCGTGCCGGCCTTCGTGTACTTCTTCGCGCAGCTCTATCCGTTCCGCCGGGTCAACAGGCCGGGCACCCGCACCGCGGCCGCGGCGGGCGGCTGCGCGCTGCTGCGGACCGTGGCCGCGGTCCGCGCCGAGGTGCCGGACAGCATCCGGGACGCGGTCATCGACGACGTGTCGCTGGGCCGCGCCGTCAAGCGCTCCGGCGGCCGGATCTGGCTGGGCCTCGGCGACCGGGTGCGCAGTGTGCGCCCGTACACGGGGCTGGAGCCGCTGTGGCGGATGGTGTCCCGCAGCGCCTACGCGCAACTGCGCAACAGCCCGCCGGTGCTCGCGGCCACCGTGCTGGGGCTCGTGCTGGTCTACCTGGTGCCGCCGGTGTGGGCCTGCGCGGGCTCCCCGGTGGCCGGAGCCGGGTGGCTGGCCATGTCCCTCTCGTACGCGCCGATCCTGCGCTACTACCGGCAGCCGCTGTGGCTGGCACCGTTGCTGCCGGTGACGGCGGCGCTGTATCTGGCCATGACCGTCGACTCGGCGGTACAGCACCACCGGGGCCGGGGAGCCGCGTGGAAGGGCCGCACCTATTCCTGAGGGCACGGCCGGATCAGCGGGCCGCAGGTGAGCGGCCCCGGGCCCGTCACTTGCGGCCCGGTGTCCACTGCATGCCCCAGCCGTACTCCTCGTCCACGGTGCGCTGCGGGCTGACGCCGCGCCGTGGGACGAGGTAGCGGGCCTCCCGGCGCACCATCAGCTCGCCCCGCTCATTGCTGATCAGGGCGAGGGCGCAGACGGTGGAGGGGACGGTGCACTCGTCGAGGGAGAAGTCGACGGGGGCGCCGTGCTGCGGCTGCAGGGTGACGGTCGCGTGCAGCCCGGCGAAGCTGCGGGCCCCCTCGTAGATGGTGACGAAGATGAGGATGCGGCGGAGTTCGGCGGCGTGGTCCAGGTTGATGGTGAGGTTCTCGCCGGTCTCCACGGCGCCGGTCCGGTCGTCGCCGTCCAGATGGATGTAGGGCGGCCGGTTCAGGGAGCCGAAGGAGTTGCCGAGCGCCTGGACGACGCCCTTGCGTCCGTCGGTGAGCTCGTAGAGGGCGCACAGGTCCAGGTCGGGGCCGGTGAGGGCGCCCATGGCCCGGGTCAGCCGGCCGGCCAGGCCCTTGGGCGGCTGAGCCTGGGTGGTCCAGTTGAGGTTGACCCGCATGGCGCCCGAGGTGCCGCCCTGCTTGGTGAGCGAGACCGAGGGCGCCTCCTTGGTGAGCGTCACCTTGGTCAGCCGTACCGGTTCGGGTCCGCCGGCCGCGGACGCCGTGGGAGGCGCGCTCGGCGCCGCGGCGGGGGCCGGAGCGGCGGGTGCGGAGACCTGTGGTACCTGCGGCGCCCGGACGCCGGGCGGTGCGGGGACGTGCGGCGTCGGAGCGCTGTTCGGGTGCGGCGGGGTACCGGTGCCGGCCGCGGTGGGTGTGCTGCCGGCGGGCGAGTCGTCGACGCTGATGCCGAAGTCGGTGGCCAGTCCGGCCAGCCCGTTCTCGTATCCCTGGCCGACGGCGCGGAACTTCCAGGCGCCCTGCCGGCGGTAGAGCTCCCCGAGCAGGTACGCGGTCTCCCCCGCCGCGTCGGTGGGGTCGAAGCGAGCGATCTCCTGGCCGGACGACGGTCCGCCGACGGTCGCGTCCAGCAGCCGCACGTACAGGCCGGGGACCTGCCCGAAGCTGCCGCCGTCCGCCGAGGCGGCGACGACGATGCGGGTGATGTCCGGTTCGACACTGTTCAGTTCGACGGTCAGTTCGTCGGTGCAGGCGGCGCCTATCGGGTTCTTCCCCTCGTGCCGGACGGCGGAGGAGGAGTGCCGCGGCTGGTTGTAGAAGACGAAGTCGTCGTCGGAGCGGACCTTGCCCTGCTCGGTGAGCAGCAGGGCCGAGACGTCGACGTCCGGCACCAGGGGGCCGGACGACCAGCCGAGTTCGACCCGCACCGCCGTGGCGGGTACGGGGACGTTCGTCCCCTTGCGCATCGTCATGGCCACTCCCCCTGGGTTCGGTTCCTGCCTACCGCTCCCCAACCTATTGCACCGCGCCACCGCTGCCGAAGCCCCCTCACCCCGACTCCTGGGAGTCGAACATCTGGCAGGGGCATGGGCGTTCTATGTCCTAGCCGGTGGGCTTATGCTTCTGTCAGCTTCCCCTCCCGCGCGCCCGCAACAGGGACAGGCGGGAACAAGCCATGCCCCTGTGCCTGATCAGCCGTCATCGTGGTCGGCATGGGGGGTATTCGCCCTGTTCGGGCTCTCCCGCGCGCGCCTCGGGCGCGGCTGCCTCCGATGGGGCGAAAACCGGCTCCTGCCTGCACCGACAGGGAAGGCGCAGGCGTTCCTTCCGCACCTCTCTAGTGCCGATGCTGATTATGGGCTTAACTTATGAGTATGACCTCCCCCCGCAGCTCTTATAGCGGCGGCTACTACGCTGCACCGTCCTACCCCGAGACGCCGATCTACGACAGTCTCGTCGCCGAGCGGGGCACGCCGCAGATCGCTCCCATCCGGGTGCCGTCGGCCTATGACACGGGAGGCACAGGCAGCGCCCTCGCGGCGCTGCCTCCCGCCCTGCCCTCCGGCCCCGCAGCACCCCAGCAGCCCGGCCCCCTGCAGTACTCCGCGCCGGCGCCGTCCTACGGCTACCCGTCGGCCGCCGCGCCCCAGCCGCAGATGCCGCAGCCCGCACCGCAGCAGGCGGCGCCGATGCGCCAGCAGCCGATGCGGCAGGCGCCCGCCGCGCTGCCCCCCGGGGGCGGCGCCGGCCAGGGCGGACCCGTGCCGTTGCAGCACACTCCGGCACCGCACATCCCGCAGCAGGCCCAGCGCGGCTACGGCTACCCGGGGCCGGGGGGCCCGGCGCAGCCTCAGCAGCCCATGCAGCAGCAGCCGCAGCCGCAGGTCCAGGTGCAGCAGTACCAGCAGCAGGCGGTGCACAACCAGGCCACGCAGTACATGCGTCCGGTGGCGCCGCGGCCGGCGACGCCCCGCCCGATGCCCGGGCAGTACGAGGAGCCCTACGACGGCTACCAGTACCCCGGCCGCGGCTACTGAGCGGTCCGCACACCGCACCGGTGCCGCAGGCGTGCACCGCCGTTGGGGAGACGGCGGTGCACGCGGACGGCCACCGGGCTCAGTCCTCCAGCAGCCGGGACCTGATCAGGAAGCGCACTCCCTCGGGGGCTTCCAAGGAGAAGCCGCTCCCCCTGCCCTGGACGGTGTCGACGGTCAGGTGGGTGTGGCTCCAGTAGGCGAATTGGGCGGCGGACATCCAGAACGGCACCGGGTCCGGCACGCCGTCGATCCACAGCTCGCCCAGGAGGACGTCGGAGTCCCCGGTGCGGAACTCGCCGCGCTCGTAGCACATGGGGCTGCTCCCGTCGCAGCAGCCGCCGGACTGGTGGAACATCAGCGGTCCGTGCTTGCCGGTCAGTACCCGCAGCAGCTCGGCGGCGGCCGGCGTGACGGCGACCCGCTCGGGCTCCGCACCCTGCCCGGCCGGAGCACCACCCGCCTCCCGCCCGGCCGGATCGCCCTGTGGCCGGGCCTCCATCAGAACAGTCCCATCTTCTGCGGCGCGTAGCTGACCAGCAGATTCTTCGTCTGCTGGTAGTGGTCGAGCATCATCTGGTGGTTCTCCCGGCCGATACCCGACTGCTTGTAGCCGCCGAACGCGGCGTGCGCCGGATAGGCGTGGTAGCAGTTCGTCCACACCCGTCCGGCCTGGATGGCACGGCCCGCCCGGTAGGCGCGGGCGCCGTCGCGTGTCCAGACCCCGGCGCCGAGCCCGTAGAGGGTGTCATTGGCGATCCGCACGGCATCGTCGAAGTCCTCGAACGCGGTCACCGAGACCACGGGTCCGAAGATCTCCTCCTGGAATACGCGCATGCCGTTGCCGCCCTCCAGGACGGTGGGCCGCACGTAGTAGCCGCCCTCCAGCTCGCCGCCCAGTTCGGCGCGGGCCCCGCCGGTGAGCACCCTCGCACCCTCCTGCTGCCCGATGTCGAGATAGGAGAGGATCTTCTCCAGCTGGTCGTTGGACGCCTGGGCGCCCACCATGGTGTCGGTGTCCAGCGGATGGCCCTGCACGATCGCCTCGGTGCGCGCGACACCGGCGTCCAGGAAGTCGCGGTAGTGGCCGCGCTGGATGAGCGCGCGCGAGGGGCAGGTGCACACCTCGCCCTGGTTGAGGGCGAACATGGTGAAGCCCTCGAGGGCCTTGTCGAGGAAGTCGTCGTCCGCGGCCGAGACGTCGTCGAAGAAGACGTTGGGGCTCTTGCCGCCCAGCTCCAGGGTCACGGGCTTGAGGTTCTCGGAGGCGTACTGCATGATCAGCCGACCCGTGGTCGTCTCCCCGGTGAAGGCCACCTTGGCGACCCGGGCGCTGGCGGCCAGCGGTTTGCCCGCCTCCGCACCGAAGCCGTTGACGATGTTGACGACTCCCGGCGGCAGCAGGTCGGCCACCAGGCTCATCCAGTAGTGGATGGAGGCCGGGGTCTGCTCGGCGGGCTTGAGCACGACCGCGTTGCCCGCGGCCAGCGCGGGGGCCAGCTTCCACGCGGCCATCAGGATGGGGAAGTTCCACGGGATGATCTGCGCGACCACGCCCAGCGGTTCGTGGAAGTGGTAGGCGACGGTGTCCTCGTCGATCTGCGAGAGCGAGCCCTCCTGGGAGCGGATCGCGGCGGCGAAGTACCGGAAGTGGTCGATGGCCAGCGGGATGTCGGCGGCCAGCGCCTCCCGGATCGGCTTGCCGTTCTCCCAGCTCTCGGCGATGGCCAGTTCCTCCAGATGCGCCTCCATCCGCTGCGCGATCTGGTTGAGGAGCTGCGCGCGCTCGGCGGGCGGCGTACGGCCCCAGGCAGGTGCCGCCGCGTGCGCTGCGTCGATGGCCCGTTCGACGTCCTCGGCGGTACCGCGGGCGATCTCGGTGAAGGCGGCGCCCGTCACAGGAGTGGGGTTCTCGAAGTATCCGCCCTGCTTCGGAGCGACGTAGCTGCCACCGATCCAGTGGTCGTAGCGCGGCTGGTAGCTCATCAGCGCGCCGTCGGTTCCCGGTGCGGCGTAGCGGCTCATGCTCTGCCTCCCTGTGCTCGGCGCACACGGCGTCCTGGCGTGTACGCAGGCGTCCTCGGCCCGCCCGGCGGTGGACGGACGTTGCGGGGAGGCTAGCCGCGGCGACGTTGCGGATACGTTGCGTGCCTGCTCCCGGCGCCGCCCGGCGTGGGACCGGGCGGCCGCAGCCCGTAGACGGCCCGCAGCTCCCGCACCCGTGCCGCGGTGCCCGGCGTGGGACGTGCGGTGTGCAGGGCCTCCCACATCTCCAGGTCCTCCTCCCCGGCCGCGGTGCACAGCCAGCGCTCCAGCAGCCGCGGTTCGGGACGGGTGAGCAGCCGGCGGCGCAGCCGCTGTTCCAGCAGCCTGCGCAGCCGCAGCACTCCGGGCGCCGACGAGCCCGGCAGCAGCGGGCCGCTGCAGGCGTCCAGGGCCGCACCGGGGTCGTCAGCGGCGAGCGCGTCGACGACCGCGTCGTAGTCGGTGTGCGGGCGTTCCCGGAGCCGGTAGGGGCGCGAGTCCAGCAGCGGGCCCAGCAGGTGCCGCAGCCGGGAGAGTTCGGCGCGCAGCGTGACCGGATGCACGTCCCGCTCCCCGTACAGTTCGCGGGCCAGTTCCTCGCCCGTCAGCCCGTCGGGATGCGCGGCCAGCAGCAGCACGATCTCGCTGTGCCGCCGCCCCAGTCGCAGCGGCCGGCCGCAGGCGCGGGTCTTGGGGGTGTGCAGCAGCGCCTCGTCCCGGCCGAGGACGGTGAGTGAGCAGACGTCCGGCGGCAGCAGGGGGCCGCTCGCACGGGGAGCCGCTTCCGGACCTGCCAGGCACCCTTCGGCCGCGCGGGCCGTGGCCTGGACCAGGGCGAGGCTGTGCGGTGACGCGAGGTGGTCGCCGCCGGTCAGATCGACGGCCCCGATGACCCGCCCGGTGCGCGGATCGTGCACCGGCGCGGCGGCACAGGTCCAGGACTGCACCGGGCGGCAGTAGTGCTCGGCGCCGAAGATCTGGACGGCGTGGTCGACCGCGAGGGCGGTGCCGGGCGCGTTGGTGCCGCCGGCGCGCTCGGACCACCGGGCACCGGGGACGAAGTTCATCCGCTCGGCGCGGCGCAGCACCTGCCGGTGGCCCTCCACCCAGAGCATCGTGCCCTGCTCGTCGCAGACGGAGAGCAGATGGGCCCCGTCCTCGGCGATGGTGCCCAGCAGCTCACGGAAGAGCGGCATGGCGCGGGCCAGCGGATGGGCCTCCCGGCGCCGGGCCAGTCCGGCGTCGTCCATCTCGACACCCGCCATGCTCTCGGGAGCCAGCCGCGCCCCGGCACAGCGGCGCCAGGAGGCGGCCACCACGTCGCGGACGGGCGCGGCGACGGTGCCGCCGGTCAGGAAGCGTTCGTGGGCCCGGCGCAACTGCCCGGCCCGCTGGGCCGCGTCGGCACCGGCCTCGAGTGCCAGCCATGGATTGCGCACCCCGTCATCGTGCAGCGGGTCGGGGCCGCAGACAACGGCTGCGGCGCACTCCGTCCGGCGGGGCCGCCGGCCGGCTGATCCGGCCGGCGGCCCGCGCCTCCCGGTACGGTCAGACCTCGATGTCCTCCAGGATGCCGAGCGCGTCGGGCACCAGGACGGCGGCCGAGAAGTAGGCGCTCACCAGGTAGGAGACCAACGCGCGCTCGTCGATGCCCATGAAGCGCACGTTCAAGGAGGGTTCGATCTCGTCCGGGAGCCCGGTCTGGTGCAGCCCGATGACGCCCTGGTCCTCCGCCCCGGTGCGCATGGCCAGCACCGAGGTGGTGCCGTCCGGCCGGATCGGGATCTTGTCGCAGGGCAGCAGGGGGATCCCCCGCCAGGCGTGTGCCGTGGTGCCCTCGACCTGGACCCGCTCGGGGTAGATGCCGCGGCTGCTGCACTCCCGGCCGACAGCGGCGATGGCGCGTGGATGCGCCAGCAGATACCGGGTCTTGCGGCGGCGTGAGATCAGCTCGTCCAGATCCTCCGGCGTGGGGGCGCCGGTGCGGGAGCGGATGCGCTGGGTCAGGTCGGCGTTGTGCAGCAGTCCGAACTCGCGGCTGTTGACCAACTCGTGCTCCTGGCGCTCGCGCAGCGCCTGGACGGTGAGCCGCAACTGCTCCTGCACCTGGTTCATCGGGTCGTTGTAGAGGTCGGCGACCCGGCTGTGGACCCTGAGCACCGTCTGGGCGACGGCCAGCTCGTACTGGCGCGGGTTCAGCTCGTAGTCGACGAACGTGCCCGGCAGCGGAACCTCGCCGAGGTGGCCGGAGGCCAGGGCGATGTCGGCCTCGCCGCGCCGGTTCTGCGCGGGCAGGGTGCGGGCGAGGACGGTGTCGAGGTGGTGGCGCAGCGGCGGGGAGGCGTCGGCGGTCTGCCGGAACGTCTCTCGGGGCAGCGCCAGCACGGTGCAGCGCGTGGTGGCGCGCAGGGTCTGCTGCCAGTTGCCGGGGTCCGGGGTGAGGATCTGGTCGCCGGCGTGGTCGCCGTCGGCGATGACACCGAGTTCGATCTCGTCGTCGTACTGGCCCGCGGCCTCCTTGACGACCCGGCCGTGCGCGATCAGCAGCAGTTCGTCTGCGGGTTCGCCGCGGACGGCCAGTGCGTCGCCGGGCTCGTACTCGCGCTGGACGAAGCCGTCGGCCAGGGCACGCAGGGCTGCTTCGTCCGCCAGGCCGCGCAGCAGCGGGATCTCCCGCAGTTCGGCGGGGATGACTTCGACTTCGGCGCCGGTGGAGACGAACTCGATCCGGCCGTCGCCCAGGGTGTGGGTGAGCCGCCGGTTGACGCGGAAGGTGCCGCCGGTGGTCTCCGTCCAGGGCAGGATGCGCAGCAGCCAGCGCGGGGAGATCCCCTGCATCTGGGGCGGTGTCTTGGTCGTGGTGGTGAGCTTGCGTGCGGCCGCCGTGGAGAGGCTGGCGGCGCGGTCCTGCCGCTGTTCTTCAGGATGAGTGGTCATGTATGCCCGGTTTCCTGGTCTTTCCGACTGCCTGCTTTTCTGATGACGCTCTGCCGGTCACCGCCGAGGGCGGCTCTGCGGGCCGGGGACCGATGCCCCGGACACGGGTCAGTGGCCGATCTCGACGTCCTCGAGGATTCCGAGCGCGTCGGGCACCAGGACGGCGGCGGAGTAGTAGGCGCTCACCAGATAGGACATGACGGCCTTTTCGTTGATCCCCATGAAGCGGACCGAGAGGCCGGGGCTGTACTCGTCGGGAATTCCGGTCTGGTGGAGTCCGATCACTCCCTGGGCCTTCTCGCCGGTGCGCATCGCCAGGACGGAGGTGCTGCCCTGTGGGGTGACCGGAATCTTGTTGCAGGGCAGGAGGGGCACGCCGCGCCAGGCGGGCACCGACTGCCCCCCGTGGTCGACGGACTGCGGGTAGAGCCCGCGCCTGCTGCACTCCCGGCCGATCGCGGCGATCGCCTTGGGGTGGGCCAGGATGACGCTGGGGTCCTTCCACACGGTGGCCAGCAGCTCGTCCAGGTCGTCGGGGGTGGGCGGGCCCGAGCGGGTGTGGACGCGCTGCCGCGTCCCGGCGTTGTGCAGCAGGCCGATCTCGCGGTTGTTGACCAGTTCGTGCTCCTGGCGCTCGCGCAGCGCCTCGATGGTGAGCCGGAGCTGCTCCTCGAGCTGGTTCATGGGGTGGTTGTACAGGTCGGCGACCCTGGTGTGGACGCGCAGCACAGTCTGGGCGACTTCCAGTTCGTATTCGCGCGGGCTCAGCTCGTAGTCGACGAAGGTGCCCGGCAGCGGCGCCTCCCCCACGTGCCCGGACGCCAGCTCGATCGCGGACTCGCCGTTCTCGGTGCGCCGGGAGGGGCGGAGGGCGTCGGCGGATGCCAGGTGGGAGCGGAGCGAGTCGGCACCGGCCAGTACGGTGTCGAAGGCGCTGCGCTCCAGAGTCAGGACGGTGCCGCTGGTGAGCGCGGTCAGGGTGCGGTCCCAGGTGCCCGTCTCGCCGGCCAGCAGATGGTCGCCGACGAAGTCGCCGTCCGCGAGCACGCCCTGGGTGACGTCCTCGTCGTACCGGCCCCGGACCGACTCGCGCAGTTTGCCGTGCGCGATCAGCACCAGCCGGTCGGCGGGCCGGCCCTCCTCCACGATCACCTCGCCGGGACGGAAGTCACGCTGCTCGCACCGGTCGGCGAGGGCTTCGAGCACCGCGTGGTCGTCGTAGCCGCGCAGCAGCGGGAGCTCGGTGAGCTCCAACGGGATGACCCGGACCTCGGCGCCGGTGGAGACGAACTCCACCCGGCCGTCGCCCAGGGTGTGGGTCAGCCGCCGGTTCACCCGGAAGGTGCCGCCCGTCACCTGCACCCACGGCAGGGCCCGCAGCAGCCACCTGGAGGTGATCCCCTGCATCTGCGGGGGCGTCTTCGTGGTGGTCGCGAGATTCCGTGCCGCTTCCGTGGCGAGACTCTGCTGCGCCTGGTCCGCACTCCCGTTTCCGGAATTCCGCTCCGCCGCAGTCGTCATCCGACACCGCCAATCTTTGTGATGCGCAGTCATATGGCTTGATGCGCAACGAAGTTAAGTGGGCCGCACGGGAAGCGGCAATCGCCCGAAAGAGATGGGCACGCCCCGAATGCCCGCGCGATTCACGGGTAAGATCACCAATTTTTCCTACCGAGCGTCACGACTCACCCGGTGATCTCACCGCGTGTGACACCCTCGCCGCCCCGCGCCCCTTCCCGCCCTCCGGCCCGAGCAGATGTGCGGAAGATGCGGGCGTACACAAGTCCGAACCGCGCCCGGTGTCCGGCACCGGAACGGCACTCAGTAAACTCTGCGGATCACGAGGGGACAGCCGCGAGCAAGCCCGAGGACGGAGAGGGGACCGACGGACCCGAAGAACCGGCAGCCGGTCGTACGGCAGTCGGTGAGCTGTACGGCCCGGGGCTCGACGCCTCCTCTCGTGCGGGCACCGCGCCCGGTGGACGAACGGCGAGAGGGGGTGCAGCGGTGCGCACTGTCGCCGGTCTGTGGCGCTGGCGGAGGAACCCGCTGTGCCGGCGCACCGACCGCCGGGAGGCGTGGCTGACCCTGTGCGCCGTGCTGCTGATCGCTCTCGCCGCACCATTGGCGGGGTGGGCTGCCGCCGAGAGGGCCCACGCGGCACTGCTGCGCACGGCACACGAGCAGCAGCACCAGCGGTCGCGGATCCCGGCGACGGTCCAGCACGTGACGGTCCTTCCGCCGCTGGACTCCGAGACCGAGACCGGCGCCGGGGCGCAGAACCGCCATCGGATCACGGCGCGGTGGGAGGGGCCGGACGGCGCCCCGCACACCGGCGTCGTCGTCCTCCGCCACCGCGTGGAGCCCGGCGCCCGCTTCCCGGTGTGGACGGACGCGCACGGGCGTCTGACCTCCCGTCCGATGAGCGCGCGCAGGGCCCGCTCCTACTCGCTGCTGGCCGGGCTGGCCATCGGCGCGCTCACCGCCGGAGGGCTGGAGGTCGCCAGGCGGGTGACCGTACGGTTGCTGCTGCGGCGCCGCTACGCGCGCTGGGACGAGGAGTGGGTGCGCATCGGTCCCGACTGGGGCCGCACCGGAACCAGCACCTGACAGCCGCCCCTTCCGGGATGTCCGTTCCGAACGGGTGTCCGCGCCGGTCGCTCGGTCGGACCGTCACCGCAGAGCACCAGCGCACGCTACGGTGGTGCGGCCGGCCCGGACAGCGCACGCAGCGCTCCGCGCGACCGGCGCAACGCATCTCCGCACGCACGAGGTTGGGGCACAGCACTCCATGGCACAGGGCTCGGTCCAGGTGACGCACAGCGGCACGTCGCGGTGGCGGCGGCGCACGGGCGAATACGCGTCGTTGTCCGCCGCGCTGGAGGTGGCGGGCGACGGCGACGTCCTCACCGTGGCGCCCGGCACCTACCGGGAGAACCTGGTCATCGACCGCATGGTGACCCTGCGGGGCCCCGAACGCGGCGGCTCCGGACCGGTCCGGATCGCCCCCGCGGACGGGGTGGCGCTCACCGTGCGGTCCGCCGCGCTGGTCCAGGACCTGCAGATCGAGGGCCAGGACTCGGCTGTGCCCGCCGTGCTCGTGGAGGACGCGGCACCGGAGCTGACCGGGCTGCGGGTGATGACCCGCTCGGCCTCGGGGATCGAGGTACGCGGCGGGGCCCGGCCCACGGTACGGCGCTGCACCGTGGACAACCCGGCCGGGATCGGCTTCAGCATCACCGGAGGCGCCGGAGGCGTCTTCGAGGAGTGCGAGGTGGTGGCCGCGGGCCAGTCCGGCGTCCTGGTGCGGGACGGCGCCCGCCCCCGGCTCGCGCACTGCAGGGTGCACCTCGCCTCGGGCGCGGGCATCGCACTGCAGGGCGAGGGCAGCACGCTGGAGGCGCTGGGCTGCGAGGTGTACGAGATCAAGGGCAGCGGCCTGCGCGTCGCCGGGCGCGCCAGCGGGCACTTCACCGACTGCCGGGTACACCGCACCTCGACCGACGGGGTCACCCTGGACACCGACGCCGTGCTCACCCTCGCCGACTGCGACATCCACGACATCCCGGAGAACGCGGTCGACCTGCGGTCCCGCTCCGTGCTGACCCTGACCCGCTCCACGGTGCGCCGGTTCGGCCGCAACGGCCTGTCGGTGTGGGACCCGGGAACCCGCGCGGACGCCAACGGCTGCGAGATACACGAGAGCACCGGCGACTACCCGGCGGTGTGGGTCAGCGACGGTGCCACCGCGGTACTGGACACCTGCCGGGTGCATTCGGTGCCCGACGCGCTCTTCGTCCTGGACCGGGGCTCCCGCGCCGACGTCCTGGACAGCGACCTCTCCCAGGTGCGCGGCACCGCCGTCTCGGTGAGCGACGGCGCGGTGGTGCAACTGGACGACTGCCGCATCAGCAAGGCCGCCACCGGCGCCTGGTTCCGCGACCACGGCAGCGGTGGAGTGCTCAACGGCTGCACCATCGACCAGGCGGCGACCGGCGTGATCGTCACCAAGGGCGCCGATCCCACGATCGAGCGCTGCACGGTCAGCGGTTCCGGCGAGGCGGGGTTCTACGTGTCCGCCGAGGGACGCGGGACGTTCCACAACTGCCGGGTGTCCGGCTCGCGCGGCTACGGCTTCCACGTGATCGACGGCTGCCGCACCACGCTGCGCCGCTGCCGCACCGAGCGGTGTACGCGCGGCGGCTACGAGTTCGCCGAGGAGGGCCCGACCGTCGAGGACTGCAGCAGCGACGAGAGCGCCGCCGCGGTCACCGCGGCGGCGCCCGCACCCTCCTCGGCGTCCGTCTCCGCCACTCCCCCCACCGACGGACCGGCGGGGCTGCTGACCGCGCGGGCCGCGGTGCCCCGGCAGCGTGCGGAGAGCCCGTCACCGGCAACGGCACCGGGGGACGCAGCAGCCGGCGACGGCACGGCCGACGAGGACGCGGGCGGGGAGGCACCGCGCCCCGCCAAGGAAGTACTGGGCGAACTCGACGGCCTGGTCGGCCTGGACGCGGTCAAGCGCGAGGTCCGGGCGCTCACCGACATGATCGAGGTCGGCCGCAGACGGCAGCGCGCCGGCCTGAAGGCGGCGTCCGCACGACGGCACCTGGTCTTCACCGGATCGCCCGGCACCGGCAAAACCACGGTGGCCCGCCTCTACGGCGAGATCCTGCACTCCCTGGGGGTGCTGCGCCGCGGGCATCTGGTGGAGGTCTCCCGCGTGGACCTGGTCGGCGAGCACATCGGGTCCACCGCACTGCGCACCCAGGAGGCATTCGAGAAGGCCAAGGGCGGCGTGCTGTTCATCGACGAGGCGTACGCGCTCGCCCCGCAGGACTCGGGCCGCGACTTCGGCCGCGAGGCCATCGACACCCTGGTGAAGCTGATGGAGGACCACCGGGACGACGTGGTGGTCATCGTGGCGGGCTACACCACCGAGATGGAGCACTTTCTGGCCGCCAACCCCGGTGTGGCCTCGCGCTTCTCCCGCACGATCACCTTCGGCGACTACGCACCCGAGGAACTGCTGAGCATCGTCGAGCAGCAGGCCGAGGAGCACGAATACCACTTGGGCGGCGGCACGCGGCAGGCGTTGCTGGAGTACTTCGGGCGGCTCCCCAAGGGCCCCTCGTTCGGCAACGGACGCACCGCGCGGCAGACTTTCGAGGCGATGGTCGAGCGGCACGCGGGCCGGGTCGCGCAGCTCCCCGATCCGAGCACCGAGGACCTCACCCTGCTCTACCCCTCGGACCTGCCCCGCCCGGTCTGAGCGGCGGGCGGGGCCCCCGTGCCGGGCCCTCGCCGGTCCGGCTGCCGACCGGGCCGCCGCCCCGCGTCCCGCGGCGGGCACGGGGGCGCGCCGGCTGCGACAGCCCGCCGGGCGCGGTCCGCGAGACGGGCCAGCAGCCCGGCCCGCTCCTCGGCGAAGGCCGGGTCCGCCTGGTAGTCCCCGTGCGCCAGGATCGGTTCGGGCAGCGGCAGCTCGCGGGTACGGCCGTAGGCGACGGGATCCAGCAGCGGGCCGCGGTCGACGCCGCGGCACTCCTCGGGCGGTCCGGGCTCGGGAGCACCGGCGCGCTCGGGCCGCACCGGACCGCCGATCGGGTCGGTCAGCCGCCACAGGTTGCGCCAGCACTCCAGGTCACCGTGGAGCGCGGCCAGCCGGTGCGGCCCGAAGTAGGCGGGGAACCAGCGCCCGTAGAGCCGTTCCAGGGGTGAGCCGTAGGTGAGGAGCGCGACCTGGCGGCGGGTGCCGGGATCCAGCTGCCAGACCGCCGCTGCCGCCAGGACGCTGCCCTGCGAGTGGCCGGAGATCACCAGTCGTCGCTCGGGCCGCCGGTCGGTCCACATCGCCATCCGCCAGGCCAGGTCGGGCACGGCGCGTTCGGCGTAGCAGGGCGGCGCGAACGGGTGGGCGCAGCGCGGCCAGAACGTACCCACATCCCACAGGATGCCGATGGTGCGGCGGGCCGAAGCGTCCCGGTAGGCGCGGCGGCCCCAGGCGAGCAGCAGCACGAAGGCGAACCCGACCAGCCAGGAGCCGAGGGCCTGCACCGCGTCGGCGGACCCCGCCACGACGCCCGGGGCTCCGTCGGTCGCCCGCCCGGGAACCTGGCCCGTCAGCAGCGTGCCGAGCACGGCCGCAGCGCCCATGACGAGTGTGCCGGCAGCGACGGCGGCCACCAGCCGGGGTGCCCGGTCGGTGAGACCGGCGCGGGCGATCGTGGCGGCGATCCGGCGGGAGCGGGACCGGTCGGGCAGCGACGCGGGGTACCCGGCCGCCACGTCGTCGGTGAGCCGCCGGGTGTCGCGCCACACATGCGCGGCGGACCAGCCCGCCAGCAGCAGCACCAGGGCCAGCAGGACGGGGATGATGGACGCCTGCCAGGTGAGGATGGCCGGCGGGCCGGCGATGCGGCCGCCGCTGCCGCCGGACGCGCCGGGGCCGTCGAGCCAGTCCCCGACCCGCTGGCAGACCCCGCCGGAGAGCACGCCGCCCAGCGAGCAGGCGAGCATCGCCACGCATCCGGAGGCCGTCCCGCGCAGCGCCGTGCGGGGGACCCGCGTGCGGCGGTGCAGCCGCAGGCCCAGCACGCCGAGCGCGACCACGAGCGTGCCCTGGAGCACCGCGAGAACGCTGAACGTCTCGTCGCCGGGGAGGGTGCCGCCGGAGGTCCACTCCGGACGGCTCCAGCCGGTGTGCACGACGGCCGACAGCAGGACGGCGAGGGAGACCGGAGGCAGTCCGCGCACGGCGAGCGTATCGGCGCCGTCGTCCGGTTCGGTCTCCTTGCGGCCCCGGCCGCAGACGACGAACAGCACCCAGGCGGCTCCCGCCAGCACCAGCCCCGTCAGCAGTCGTCCGGACAGCTCCAGCGCGGTGCTGGCGCCGGGTGCCCGGTCGTGCCGGGCGGTGGCGGCGATGAGCGCGGCGGCGACGGTCAGGAACCCGGCGGCGGTGTGCGCGGCACGCAGCCGGGCGACGAGACGCTTGCCGTACCAGAAGCCGGGCAGCGACAGCGGTGGCCGCCCCTCCGCCGCGGGGGCGTACTCGGGGACGGTGCGCTCCAGCGGCGGCTGGGATTCGTAGGCGCTCCACGTGCGGTGCGAGAGCCACCACAGCAGCGCGGTCACAGCAGCGGGCAGCACGGCGGCCAGCGCGAGCCGGCGGCCCGGCTGGCTCCACCAACTCCCGGAAGCCGCGGGTTCCCCGGGCGGCGCCAGGAAAGCCAGCCAGGAGCGTTCCCCGGCACAGCGGGCGGTCCCGGCGCACTGCCAGGCGACCAGGTCGAGCGCGACCTCGCAGGACGCGGCGACCAGCAGCACCGTCAGTGAGAGCGCCAGCAGCCGCACCAGCAGGCCGTGCAGCCGTACGGTGCGGGCGCGGCCCCGGGAGGCGGGCCGGGTCCAGTGGGCCAGGTTGGCCACCATGAACGGCAGCAGGATCAGCCACAGGGCGCGGGCGCCGTTGCCGGAGGTCAGGTTCGACCAGCAATACGCCTCCGGTACCGCTCTGCCCGAGTAGTCCGCGGGGCGCTGCTCGGCGTCGGCGTCGTCCGTGCGCCGGTGGATCGCCGCCGTGCCGTCCCCGGTGACGCGCTCGGTACGCGGGTCGCCGAGCATCTCGGCGGGGGTCGTCCCGCCCACTCCGTGTACGAGCAGTTCCAGCGCGAGGCCCGGCGCGTCGCCGGGTGCGCCGCTGGGTGCGTGGTCTGTCGGCACTGTGCTTCCCCCCGGTCCCCCGGTTCCCCCGAACGGTGTGTCAGCTTCGTGTCGGCTAAGGCCCGGTGCCAGCATCGCTGCCCCACCCGGGCTGTGCCAGCCCCCCACGGGTGAAACCGGGGTGGGCGGGGCTCGATCGAGACAGCGGCGCGACTGTGGCGCACGTGGGAGGATGGGCCGACCGGCGGCCTCCCCCACAGCCCCGACACCCGGTCGCGAAAGGAACGGAGACAGCGGCAGTGAGCGACAACCAGAACCTCCTCGCCGAACAGCGGCGCGCGCTGATCCTGGAGGAGGTGCGGCGCCGGGGCGGCGCCCGGGTCAACGAGCTGACCAGGAAGCTGTCGGTCTCGGACATGACGGTGCGGCGCGACTTGGACGCACTGGCCCGGCAGGGCGCCCTGGAGAAGGTGCACGGCGGAGCCGTGCCGGTCGCCGAGGCCAGCACCCACGAGCCGGGGTTCGAGGCGAAGTCCTCGCTGGAGCTGAGCGCGAAGGAGGACATCGCGCGGGCGGCGGCCACCATGGCCCAGCCGGGGACCGCGATCGCGCTCTCGGGCGGTACGACGACGTTCGCGCTGGCACGGCACCTGCTGGAGGTGCCGAACCTGACGGTGGTGACCAACTCGGTGCGGGTCGCGGACGTCTTCCACACGGCGCAGCGGAGCGGTGCCGGAGCGGGGACCGCGGGGAGCCGTCCGGGCGCGGCGACGGTGGTGCTGACGGGCGGAGTGCGGACGCCCTCGGACTCGCTGGTGGGTTCGGTGGCGGACGCGGCGATCCGCTCGCTCCACTTCGACGCGCTCTTCCTCGGGGTGCACGGCATATCGGTGGAGGCCGGGCTCTCCACCCCGAATCTGGCGGAGGCGGAGACCAACCGGCAGTTCGTGGGCTCGGCCCGCCGCGTCATCGTGGTCGCGGACCACACCAAGTGGGGCACTGTGGGGCTGAGTTCGTTCGCCTCGCTGGACCAGGTGGACGCGCTGGTGACGGACGACGGGCTGCCGGCAGCGGCACGGGAGGAGATCCAGGAGCGGCTGCCGGAGCTGGTGGTGGCCGGGGAGCAGGACGGCGAAGGCTTCGCGGGCGCGCTCTGAGCCGGGCCCGCGGCCCGGCCCGCCGCGCCGCGGGGCGGACAGCGGGACGGGCTAGTGCGGCTCCGCCCACTCCCCCGAGGCCAGGAACCGCTCCAGGGTGCGCGTGTAGGGAGCGATGTCCAGGCCCTGCCGGGCCAGCCAGGAGTCGGCGTAGTACTTGTCCAGGTATCGCTCCCCCGGGTCGCACAGCAGGGTGACGACGCTGCCCTGTTCGCCGGCGGACAGCATCCGGGCGACGATCCGCAGGCTGCTCCACAGCCCGGTGCCGGTGGACCCACCGGCCTTGCGGCCCAGCACCCGGTCCAACTCCCGTACGGCGGCCACGCTGGCGGCGTCCGGGACCTTCATCATCCGGTCGACGGCGGCCGGCACGAAGCTGGGCTCCATCCGGGGCCGCCCGATGCCCTCGATCCGGGAGCCGCAGTCGCTGGTGGCTTCCGGGTCGCCGCGCGTCCAGCCGTCGAAGAAGCAGGAGTTCTCCGGGTCGGGGACGCAGACCCGGGTGTCGTACTGCATGTAGCGGATGTAGCGGGCGAAGGTCGCCGAGGTGCCCCCGGTTCCGGCGGTGGCGACGATCCACGCCGGTTCCGGGTACCGCTCCCCGGCGAGCTGCTGGTAGACGGACTCGGCGATGTTGTTGTTGCCCCGCCAGTCGGTGGCTCGTTCGGCGTAGGTGAACTGGTCCATGAAGTGTCCACCGCTCTCCGCCGCGAGCCGTGCCGAGACCTCGTAGACGGTACGCGGATCGTCCACCAGGTGGCAGGTGCCGCCGTGGAACTCGATCAGCCGGGTCTTCTCGCGGCTCGTCGTGCGCGGCATCACCGCGATGAACGGGACGCCGATCAGCTTGGCGAAGTACGCCTCGCTCACCGCCGTGGAGCCGCTGGACGCCTCGATGACGGGCCGCCCCTGCCGGATCCAGCCGTTGCACAGCGCGTGCAGGAACAGTGAGCGGGCCAAGCGGTGCTTGAGGCTGCCGGTGGGGTGGGTCGACTCGTCCTTGAGGTACAGGTCGACGCCCCACTCCTCGGGCAGCGGGAAGGCGAGCAGGTGGGTGTCGGCGCTGCGGCCGCTCTCGGCCCGCACCTTGCGTACCGCCTCCTTCAGCCAGCCGCGGCGGTCGGGGTCGCTGCGGTCCACGTCCTGGGTGGGGAGGCCGGGGGCAGGAGGGGCGGGGTCGATGGTGCTCACAGGCCGATCATAGAGGGGAGTCGGTAGACGGCGGCGGACATGGGCATGCTCCCGGCAAGGGTTCGGGCTCTCCGGGGGTGTACGCGCACCGCCCGGGGGTAACCCGGTACCTCTGCTGGGCAGAACCGGTGGGAGCCGGTGGGAGGCGGTGTGCAGTGGCGGAGCCGGAGTTCGACGCGACTGGGGTGGGGATCAGCCGGATGCTCCGCTCCCTCACCCGGGCCGGCCACGTGCTGGTGCGGGACGGGGAGCTGGTGCTGCTGACCAGCTACGGCAGCGAGATCGACAGCGCCCCGGTCGAGGAGGTGCGGATCAGCGGCTACGGGCTGCTCGACCAGGTGCCGGCGACGCTGCGCGGCAGAAGCTATCTGCTGCGCCTGGGCCCCGAGCACCGGGAGGGTCTGCTGTCCGCCCTGCGGACGGCGCGGGCGAAGGCCGCGGCGGAGCGCGGTGTGCTGGGCAGGTGAGCACGGTCGAGGCCCCCGTTCCGTGACCGGATCGTCGCAGTGCGTTTGCACCTCGGCCCGTCGGCTCCCATCCTGGCTCTGTAGCGCACGTCACATGTGATCCGTCCCCGCCGTCGGCGGCCCCTCATGAGGGAGTCACAGCCGTGATCAGTCCACCGAGCAGCACCCGTACCCCGGCCGCGGCGCGGCACTGCGCCGTCGAGTTCCAGGCGCTGCCCCCGCGCATAGGGCAGGTCCGACGAATCGTCTCCGCGCAGCTGCGGTACTGGCGGCTGGACGCCGTCCTGGACGTGGCGGCCCTTCTGCTGACGGAGTTGCTGGCCAACGTCCACCGGCACGCCGCTCCCGGGGGCGGCCACGGCGCCGGTCCGGCTCCGGCCGACAAGCACTGCACCGTGGAACTGTCCCTGGTCGGGGACCGGCTGACGGTCTCGGTGCACGACCACGACCCCCGGCTGCCACGGGTCCGGGGCACGGCGTCCGACGAGCCGCTGCCCACCAGCGGTCGCGGCCTCGCCCTGGTGGCGTCGCTCAGCGAGAGCTGGGGAGTGCGGGCCCGGCCCGACGGCGCGGGAAAGACCGTGTGGTTCTCGCTGCCGGTCCCGGCTCCGGAGCCGGCCGCGCGAGTCCGGGGCCGTGCGGGCCGTGCCGCCCGGGACGCCGCCGCTCCGGAGCCGCCGGCCGCCGGTCCGGCCCCGGTGCCGCCGCCTGCCGAGGTGGAGCCGGCGGCAGCGGGCTGAGGAGGCGGAACCGGCGGCCGGTGCGGTCTCCCGGTCGGGGTTGGGCGGCTATTCGGCGCCGATGGCGCGCAGCACGTCCAGGCGTGCCGCCCGGCGGGCGGGGCGCCATCCGCCCAGGAGACCGGCGGCGACCCCGACAAGGGCGACCACCGCCAGAGGGAGGGGCGGCAGGCTCAGGGCGCTCAGCCCCCGGCTGTCGGTGGCACGCACCAGCGCCCAGCCCAGGAAGCTGCCGAGGGCGAGGCCGCCCACCGTCCCGAAAGCAGCGACCAGCACCGCCTCCCACCGCACCATGGCCCGCAGTTGGCCGCGGGTCTGCCCGACCGAGCGGAGCAGCCCAAGCTCCCTGGTGCGTTCGTGCACGGCGAGGGTGAGAGTGTTGGCGATGCCCAGCAGGACGATGAACACGGCCAGTCCCAGCAGCGCGTAGACGAGGGTGAGCATCATGTCGATCCCGGCGGCCGCGGACTGCGCGTACTCCTCGCGAGTCTGCACCTCCGGTTCGCCGTACCGGTCGGCGACCCGCTGGACGGCCGCCCGGCCCGCTTGCGTCGAGACGCCGTCCTCGAAGACGACCGACAGCAGCCGGTCGGCGTCCTGGGTGCGGTGCGGTGCCCACGCGCGGCGGCTGACGACATAGTCGCCGGTCGACATCCGCCCCGCGAGCCGCCCGTCGGCGAGGAAGACGACCTCGTCGGCGCAGGCGGCGGCCACCGGGTCATGGGTGACCATGACGACGGTGCGACCCATCTCGTGCACGGCGCGGCCGAGCAGGCCCAGCACCTGCCGGCCGGAGCGGGAGTCGAGGTTCCCGGTGGGCTCGTCGGCGAAGACCACCTCGGGTCGGCCCGCCAGCGCCCGGGCGACGGCGACGCGCTGCTGCTGTCCGCCGGAGAGTTCACCGGGCCGGTGGTGCAGCCGGTCGCCGAGCCCGACGATCCCGGTGAGGGTCGCGATCCACTCCGGGTCGGGACGGGCACCGGCCAGGTCCTGCGGGAGGGTGATGTTCTCGGCGACGGTGAGCGTCGGCAGCAGGTTGAAGGCCTGGAAGACGAAACCGACGCGCTCGCGGCGCAGCAGGGTCAGCTTCCGGTCGCCCAGCGCACCCAGTTCGGTGTCGCCGATCAGCGCCTTCCCGGAGGTGAGCGTGTCCAGCCCGGCGGCGCAGTGCATCAGGGTGGACTTGCCGGAACCGGAGGGTCCCATGATGGCGGTGAAGCGGCCCGCCTCGAAGCCGAGTGTGACCCCGTCGAGTGCGCGGACCCGCGTGTCACCGCTGCCGTGGACCTTCACGGCGGCGGTGACCCGGGCGGCGGTGCGGGTCACCGCGTGCCGCCCGCGCGCTCCGCCTGCCGCTCGCGGGTGCTCTCGGCCAGCACGGAGGTGCGCCGCCAGTACTCGTCCTCGTCGATCTCGCCCTGTGCGAAGCGCCGGTCCAGCAGGTCCAGCGGGTTCTCGGTGCCGGGTGCGGCGTGCTGCCGCTGCTGCCAGGGCGCGCGGCGGCCCCGGAGGACCGTGCGGCGCAGCAGGAGGATGCCGGCCGCGACGAGGGCGGCCCAGATGAGCGGGAAGAACAGGATCCAGGGGCCCGGTCCCCCCGCGCCGTGCCAGTGGGCCAGGGTCTGCATGGTCGTCAGCTCCTCGGTAGCGGTCTGTGGTGCCTTGCGCTACCGAGACTGCGCGCGGGGAGGGGCTCGGGGCGTCGTACAGCCGGCGGCGGTACGGGTACCTCGCGGGGAGTACCGCGGGGGTGCCGGGGCTGCTCTCGCGGCGGACGCGGAACGGATGCGGACAACCGGCTCGGACGAGGGCGGCGGCCCGGGGGCTACTCCGGCGGGAGAGGGTCCGCGTGCGTCGGGGCGGCGGCCTCGCGGCGCATGCACACCCGGGGCCGGCGGTCCAGCCCGGCGGCGGCCTCCCGGGCCCGGATCTCCCGGAGTCCGGGGCCGAGTTCGTGGGTGGCGAGGGTGCGGAAGCCCAGGCGCGCGTAGTAGGGCGCGTTCCAGGGGACCTCGGTGAAGGTGGTGAGGGTGAGTGCGGGTGTCCGCTCGGCCGCCGCCCGGGCCGCCAGGTGGTCGAGGAGGGCGCGCCCGATGCCGCGGCGGGCGCGGTCCGGGTGGACGGAGAGCTGCTCGATGTGCAGGCAGCCGTCGACCGGTTCGGTGAGCGCGTAGGCGACCGGCCGGCTGCCGTCCCGATCGGTGGCGACCCACAGCCCGCCCGCTTCCGCGAACTCGCGCAGGCACTGCCGGGTGGGCGGCTCGTCGTCGGCTATTTCCGGCATGCCGATGCCGCGGAAGCACCGGCCCGCGGCCCGTTCGATCTCCTGGAGCCTGCCGAGTTCGCGGGCGGTACCCGCTCGGATGCGCATGAGATCACCCTCCCAGCACCGCGAGCGGGTCGTCGAGCACCGGCTGCCAGGCCGACTCGGCGGCTCCGACGAGGGAGTTGTGCGCCAGTCGGCTGGGCAGGACGGGGACGCTGCCGCTGCGTCCCCACAGGCTGCGGTCCGCGACGACACCGCGCAGCCGTTCGCCGTCGGCCTCGACCAGGGCGCGGTGCAGTCCGGCGAGCACGATGCGGTCGGGGTTGAGGATGTTGACGAGTCCGGCGAGTCCGAGCCCGAGCCGGTCGATGAGCCGGCCGGCCGCCTCCCGGACCGCGGGGTCGGCGCCGTACTCCGTGCGGAGCAGTTCGGCGGCCTGGGTGAGCAGGGAGGTCCCGGGGCTGGCCGGACGCGCGGCGGCGGCGAGGAGTGCCGCGGGGTCGGTCTCCACGTCCAGGCAGCCGCGGCTGCCGCAGTGGCAGGGGCGGCCCTCCGGGTCCACCGTCAGATGGCCGACCTCCAGGGCCAGGCCCGAACTTCCGGTGTGCAGCCGTCCGTCGAGCACGAGCGCACCGCCCACACCGTGGTGCCCGGTGCCGACGACGAGCAGGTGGCGGGCTCCGCGGCCGGCGCCGTGCCGGTGCTCGGCCAGCGCCGCGACGTTCAGGTCGTTGGCGGCGAAGCCGGTGACGGTGGCGCCGTCCGCGCCGGTGACCTGGGCCCGGGCGAGGCAGGCGCGGAACGTGTCGCGCACCGGGGCGCCGGCCTCCCAGGCGAGGTGCAGCGGGTTGAGTGCGGTGCCGTCGGGTTCGGCCACGGCGGAGGGTACGGCGAGTCCCGCGCCCACGCAGCGCCGTCCGCTGGAGCGCAGCAACTCGGCTCCCGCGGCCACGACTTCGCTGATGATCTGCGCGGGGTCGGCGTCCACGGTGCCGCAGCCGGGCGCCGTGGCGACGATACGCCCGCCGAGGCCGACCAACGCCGCGCGGTAGCCGTCCGCGTGGATCTGCGCGGCGAGCGCGACGGGCCCCGCGGGGTCGACGGCGAGCCGGTGCGAGGGCCGGCCCTGGCTGCCCACGGGTGCGGTGGGGTGGGCGTCGACGGTGATGAGCCCGAGGGCCTCCAGTTCGGCGGCGACGGCGCCCGCTGTCGCGCGGGTCACCCCCAGTTCGGCCGTGAGCACGGCGCGGGTGGGCGCCTGCCCGGTGTGGACCAGCTCCAGCGCGGGCCCGAGGGCCGAACGCCCTCTTTCCAACCTTGTTGTACGTGTCCGGGTCACGGGCCTATTCTCTCTTTGTGCCGACACTAAACAAAATACGGTCGGCGCTCGCCGGTGCGAAGGAGCGCGGCGGCCGGCCCCCCGCCGCTCCCCACCGTCCGGACCTGCGCCGCTTCCGCCACGCCCTGACCGCCTTCTTCGCTCTCGATGGTTTCCTCTTCGCCGGATGGGTCGTCCGGATTCCCGCCGTCAAGGCCCGGACGGGCGCCTCGGACAGCGCGCTCGGCCTGGCGCTGCTCGGCCTCTCGGCGGGCGCCGTGGTGACCATGATGGCGACCGGACGGCTGTGCTCCCGCTTCGGCAACCAACCCGTCCTGCTCGGCTGCGGATTCCTGCTGTCCCTCAGCGTGGCACTTCCGCCGCTCGCCCGCTCACCACTCGCCCTCGGCCTGGTACTGCTGGTCTTCGGCGCCGCGTACGGCGGAATGAACGTCGCACTCAACAGCACCGCGGTCGACCTGGTGGCCGCGCTCGACCGTCCCGCGATGCCGGGCTTCCATGCCGCCTTCAGCCTCGGCGGCATGCTCGGTGCGGGCCTGGGCGGCCTGCTGGCGGGCGCGTTGAGCCCCACCCGGCACCTGCTGCTGCTCGCCGCGACGGGGCTGGCCCTGGCCGCACTCGCCACCCGCCCGCTGCTGCGCTTTCCGCTGCCCGCCGCCCGGCGCCCGGCACCCTCCCGCCGCACCGGCCCCGCGCCCGGACACCGCATTCCGCGGACGGACGCGGACCCCGCGTCCGCATCCGCCGCGGATCCGCCCCGCCGCGCCCGCCGGGCGGTCGCCGTCCTGGGGGTGATCGCGCTGTGCACCGCGTACGGCGAGGGAGCGCTGGCCGACTGGAGTGCGCTGCACCTGACGGACGACCTGGGCGCCGGCCCGGCCCTCGCCGCCGCCGGCTACTCCGTCTTCGCCGGAGCCATGACGGTGGGGCGGCTCTTGGGCACGACGCTCGTCGAGCGCCTGGGCCCCGGCGCCGTACTGATCCGGGGCGGGGCACTGGGCTGCTGCGGCATGCTGCTGGGTGCGCTCGCGCCGTCGGTGTGGGCGGCTCTCGCCGGCTTCGTGCTCACCGGCCTCGGCCTGGCCAACGTCTTCCCCATCGCCATCGGACGGGCAGGTGACCTGGCGGGGCCCGGCGGGGTGGCGGCGGCCTCCACGCTCGGGTACGGCGGAATCCTGCTGGGCCCGGTGGCGATCGGGCTCCTGGCAGAGCGATTCTCGCTGCAGGCCGCGCTTCTGACGGTCGCACTGCTGGCGGGAGCCGCCGCGCTGACCGCGGCGGCGGCACGGCGCGCCGTACTGCCGCAGCGGTGAGCGCGGGGCCGGCTCCAACCGGCCGGATCCTTGCGTTTCTCGTCACTCCAGCCAGTGGTCCGGCAGCTCCGCCACCCGCAGAGTGGTGCACATGAACGACACCTGGACGCTGGACCGCACCTACGAGAGTGCGCTCGGGACCGTACGCTGGGCCGCTTCGGGCGACCCCGCACTGCCGCCCGTCGTACTGCTGCACGGGACCCCCTGGTCCTCCTACACCTGGCGGAACGTCGCCCGGAGCCTCGCCGGGCGCCACCGCGTCCATGTGTGGGACATGCCCGGATACGGCGCTTCGGCGAAGTACGAGGGGCAGGAGGTGTCGCTGCGCGCCCAGGGTGAGCTGTTCGCCGAACTGCTGGACCACTGGGGCCTGGAGCAGCCCGCCGTGGTGGCGCACGACTTCGGCGGCGCCGTCGCCCTGCGGGCGCACCTGCTGCACGGTGCGCGCTACTCCCGGCTGGCGCTGGTGGACGTCGTGGCCCTGGCTCCCTGGGGATCGCCGACCTACCGGCTGCTGGGCGGGCACTCCGAGGTGTTCGCCCAGCTCCCGCCCGCACTGCACGCGGCGCTGGTACGGGAGTACATCTCCTCCGTCGGCGGTCCCGGCCTGCCGGGGGACGTCGTGGCGCAGCTGGCCGAGCCGTGGCTGGACCCGGCGGGGCGGAGCGCCTTCTACCGGCAGATCGCTCAGAACGACCAGCGCTGGACCGACGAGATCGAGCAGCGGTACGGCGAGCTGACACTGCCCGTCCTCGTCTGCTGGGGCACCGACGACGCCTGGATCCCCGTCGACCGCGCGCACCGGCTGGCCGCGGCGATCCCCGGTGCCCGGCTGCGGCTGCTCGACGGCGCCGGACACCTGGTCCAGGAGGACGCCACCGCGGAGCTGACGAAGGCACTGGCCGGCTTCCTGGAGGAGTGAGCGGGTCGCCGGCCGGACGGCCTGCGGGCCTCCGACCCGGTGGCCGCCCGGCACGTGAGTGAGCACCGCCACCTATTACTCGGCAGTAGGGTCGTGGTAACTTCGCGGCCATGGCTCAAGTGCTGCGCACCCCGAAGGGGCTGCTGCGCGTCCTGAACTGGTACCCGCCGTACCGGTTCGCGGGCATCCGCGTCCTGGTGATCGCCGACGACTGGAGCAGCGCCCGGGTCCGGCTCAAACTCGGGCGGCTGAACCGCAACTACTTCGGCACCCAGTTCGGCGGTTCGCTCTACTCCATGAGCGATCCCTTCTGGGCGCTGCTCGTGGTCAACCGGCTCGGCCCGGACTACGTGGTGTGGGACAAGAGCGCAGAAGTCGAGTTCGTCTCCCCCGGCCGCGGTGACGTCTTCGCCGACTTCAAGCTCACCGAGGACCGGCTGGAGGAGATCCGCGCCGCCACGGCGGACGGATCCAAAGCGCTGCCCTGGTTCGAGTCGACGGTCACCGCGGCCGACGGCACCGTGGTCGCCCGCGTCCGCAAACAGCTCTACGTGCGCCGCAAGCGGGACAGGTGACGGAGGCGGTCCGCTCTCCCGGCTCCGGCGTGCGGGGTCCCGGCTCCCCGGGCCCCCCGAGGAGCTACCGGCCGGCCCCGGCACTCAGCCCAGCCAGCCCGGGCGCACCAGGCCGGACTCGTAGGCCAGGACGACGAGTTGGGCACGGTCGCGGACGCCCAGCTTGACCATCGTCCGGCTCACATGGGTCTTGGCGGTCAGCGGCGAGACGACGAGCCGGCGGGCGATCTCCTCGTTGGAGAGCCCGATCCCCACCAGCGCCATCACCTCCCGCTCGCGCTCGGTGAGTTCGGCCAGCCCCTCCGCAGCGGCCGGCTCCTTGGAGCGGGCCGCGAACTCCTCGATCAGCCGCCGCGTGACACCGGGCGACAGCAGCGCGTCCCCGTCCACCACGGCACGGACGGCCCGCAGCAGTTCGTCCGGCTCGGTGTCCTTGACGAGGAATCCCGAGGCTCCCGAACGCAGCGCCTCGAAAACGTACTCGTCCAGCTCGAAGGTGGTCAGCATGACCACCTTGACCGCGCTCAGCTCCGGATCGGAGGTGATCCGCCGGGTGGCCGCCAGGCCGTCGACCAGGGGCATCCGGATGTCCATCAGGACCAGATCGGGGGCGTGTTCGCGTACCAGCGCGACCGCCTCCGCGCCGTCGGCCGCCTCACCCGCCACCGCGATGTCGGGCTGTGCGTCCAGCAGCGCACGGAATCCGGCCCGCACCAGAACCTGGTCGTCGGCGAGCAGCACACGGATCACGGTCTCTCTCCTCGGTTCGCCGGAGCGCTCACTGTAGCGGCGCCTGCTGCTCGCCGGAGCGCAGCGGAAGCGTCGCACGCACCCGGAAACCCCCGTCCGCGCGCGGTCCCGCCTCGACGGTGCCTCCGAAAGCGGCGATCCGCTCGCGCATCCCCACCAGCCCGTTGCCGCCGCCGGTGGGCCCCGAGCCGTCCGAGCCGGTGGCCGGGCCGTCGTCGTCGACACACAGTTCCAGCGCGTCGCCGCCGTAGCGCACCCGCACGCGGGCGGTGCGAGAGCCCGAGTGGCGCACGACGTTGGTGAGCGCCTCCTGGACGACGCGGAACGCCGCCAGGTCCATCCCCGGCGCCAACGGCACCGGCCTGCCCTCGGTCCCGGTGGTCACCTGCAGCCCGGCGCTCGCCGCCTGCTCGGTCAGTTCACCGAGCCGGTCCAGGCCCGGTGCCGGGGCACGGGGCGCCTCCCCCGGCGTCCGGAGCTTCGCGAGTACCTGACGCACCTCACCGAGCGCCTCCTTGCTGGCGGACTTGATGGTGCCGAGCGCGGTACGCGCCTGCTCCGGATCGGAGTCCAGGAGCGCGAGCCCGACCCCCGCCTGGACGTTGATCACGGAGATGCTGTGCGCCAGCACGTCGTGCAGCTCCCGGGCGATCCGCAGCCGCTCCTCGTCCGCCCGGCGCTGCGCGGCCTCCGCCTCCTCCCGCTCCCGCCGCGCCCGCTCGGCGCGGCGCACCCGGGCCAGTTCGCCCGCCGTGCACAGCGCCACCATCCAGACGGCCATGAACAGGTCGGTGCCCCAGGCTCCCGGCCCGTCCTCCCCCGGCGGCAGCCAGCGGTAGAAGGCGTGGGCCGCCAGCAGCCGGCCCACCAGCAGCATCCCCAGCGCGCCCCAGGTCGCGTACCGGTACCCGGCGACGAGTGCGCCGAACCCGGCCACCACGACGCTGAGCAGCACCGGCCCGTAGGGGTAGCCGACCGCCAGGTATCCCAGCGTCACCGCCGAGGTCCCGAACACCGCGGTACGCGGGAAGCGCCGGCGCAGCAGCAGAAGAAGCGGCCCGAGCGCCAGCAGCAGCCGGGCGGTGGGGTCCAGCTCCACGGCCGTGTCCCGCTGGTTGTGCGCCGCGAATCCCGAACCGACCTGCTGGATCACGAGAACGGCGAGCGAGGACGGCCAGGGCAGGCGCCACCGCCCCGGGCCGGGGCCGAACCGGGGCCACCGCGGGGAAGGCGTTCCCGGTGTCTCCGCGACGGGTGCCGCTCCGGCGCCGGCGGCCCGGGGCGGCCGGGTGACGCCGCCGGCCGGGCTGGAGGAGGACGGTGTGCTGGTCACGCCCCTCACGCTAGCCGCGGTGCGGGCAGCGCGGCGTCAGCCGTGCGCGGTGGTCCCGGCTACTCCCCGCGGAGTAGGCGGGCGGTCCCGGGCGAGGGGCTCGACGGGGCGCGGCTCAGCGGCGGAGGCCCACCTGGTCGGCGAGACGCTCGGCGGCATGGTCGAAGAACGCGTCCCCCGCGTCGATCACGTTGGCGAACTGCCCGAACAGCTCGAAGCCGACCAGCCCGAACAGCTGCGCCCACACCGCCACCGCCTCCGCGGCGACCGCCGGGGGCAGCGGCACCGCCAACTCCGCGACCAGCCGTTCGGTGTCCCGCAGTACCGGCTCGGGCGCGGCAGCGGCACGGGCGGGCGCGCGCAGCGCTCCGACCGCGTAGGCGTCGCTCAGCACCCTCAGCAGCGCCAGGCCGGCGCGGGAGGCCGGCCTGATGGTGGCGGACGGTGCCGCGTACCCGGGCACGGGCGAGCCGTAGAGCAGCGCGTACTCGTGCGGATGCGCCAGGCTCCAGCCGCGGACGGCGCGGCAGACGGCACGCCAGCGGACGAGGTGCGTGTCTCCCGCCGACTCGGCTTCGGCCAGCGCCTCCTCGGCCGCTGCCCCCAGCGCGTCGTAGGCGTCCGTGATCAGCGCGGTCAACAGGTCGTCGCGGCTGGGGAAGTAGCGGTAGAGGGCGGAGGAGGCCACCCCGAGCTCGCGGGCGACGGCGCGGAGGGAGAGCCGGGAGGCGCCCTGCTCCGCGAGCTGGCGGCGCGCCTCTTCCTTGATCGCTTCGGTGATCTCACCCCGCGCCCGCTGCCGGGCGCCCTGCATCCTGCTCATACGGAGCAGTGTGCCAGCTGCGAGAGCAGCGCTCAACAGTGAGAGCACCGCTCCCACGCCGGACGCTCGCGACACCCCGGTGCGCCGACCCCCGGCACCCGCCGGGTCACCCGGGATTCACCAGCTGATCCCCGCCGCCACCGGCCGGTGGTCACTGCCCGTCGCCGGCAGCAGCCACGCGCTCTCCGGTTCGACACCGCGGACCAGGATCCGGTCGATCCGCGCCACCGGGAACCTCGCGGGCCAGCTGAAGCCGAACCCGTCCCCGGCGACCTCCTGGGCGGAGCGCAGCCGGGCGGTGAGGCCGTCGAAAGCGCGGTCGTCCATGGTGCCGTTGAAGTCGCCGAGCACCAGCATCCGCTCGCTGCGCTCGGCGGCGACGGCCGCGGCGAGCTTCGTCGCACCGGCGTCCCGCGAGTCCGTCCAGAAGCCGTCTTTGGGCATCACCCGCACGGATCCCAGGTGCGCCACGTACACCGCCAGCGGCCCCTTCCCGGTGGCCACCGTGGCGCGCAGCGCACGGGGTGGTTCCGCCGGCCCCTCGACCCGCGCGCGCTCGGCCGGCGGCCCGACATCGTCCCGCAGGACATCGACCGGCCGGGTCTCCGACAGCGGCAGCCTGCTCCACAACCCGACCGTGCCCCGCACGGTGTGGTACGGGTACTCCTTCGCCAGCTCCTTCGCGTAGCGGCCCGCGGCCCGGTCGGTCAGCTCCTCGAGCGCCAGCAGATCCGCGCCGGACGCGGCCAGTTCACGGGCGGTGCCGACCGGATCGGGGTTCCCGGCGGCGACGTTGTGACTGACCACGGTGAGGTCACCGTCGCCATGGGACCGGTCGCCGAGCAGCCCGCCGAACAGGTTCAGCCACACCGTGACCGGCAACAGCAACGCGACGGCCGCCGAAGCGGAGCGGCGCCGCAGCGCCCCGGCGAGCAGCACCGGGACGAACAGGCCGAACCACGGCAGGAACGTCTCCACCAGACTGCCCAGCCCGGCCCGGTCGGTGAGCTGCCCGTGCAGCAGCAGAAGCAGACCGAGCAGCAGCCCGCCCGCTGTGAGCAGCGGGCCGCGCCGCCACAGGCCCGGCGGGGAGCCGCCCTCGGGCCGGATTCCTTCGTCGTCGGCCGCCGGGCTGTCCACTCCCGTCGGCGCTGTGTCCACCTGTGTCATCGTCTGCTCTCGCTCACTCGTGCTCCGGCTGTTCCCCGGCGCTCCCTGATCACTGCCGCATGCGCGGGTCGTGGGTGGGGTCGGCATACCTCCGCGGGCAGCCACCGGTGGCCGCCCGGATGCGCAGTTCGTAGTGCCAGGGTTCGTTCTCGTAGATCCGGCACAGCCCGTAGGCGGCTCCGTGCCGGGACAGCCACTCCGTCGCGGCGGAGCCTCCGATGTCGACCGCCTTCCCCGAGACATGCGGAGACGTCGTCGCGGTGGCCACCCATCGGGCGGCCTCCTCCGCGGACCCGTACCGGGCGACCGCCTTGCGAAGGAGATCTCTCTGGTAACCAGGGGAGCGCCGGCCGCTGTTGACGTAGAAGGTGACGCCCCCGTTCGCGGCAACCTTCGCCGCCCGGCGCAGTGCCTTGAGCAGTTGCGGATCGAGTTCGGCCACGGCCGGATACGTGTCGTCGAAGACCGTCACTCCGTCGGGGAGGACGCCATCGGCCACCCCCGCGGCAGCACCGGGCCCGCCGTGCGACGGACCCGAGTCCGGGGGCACCGCGGCCGAGGAGCCGGCGGCCGACCCGGAGGGCGCGGCGGAGCGAGATGAGGAGTCAGGCACAAGCGGTGCGGACTTCGACGTCCGGGGGTTGAGTACGGCGGCGCCTCCCGCCGTGACACCTGCGACGGCCAGGACGGCTGTCAGGCCGACGACGGTCAGCCGACGGACGCCAGGAGGCGGTTTCCCCGCCGGGGGCTGGAATCGGAACATACCGCGAGTGAAGACAACGGGATGTTGCCGGCGCGTATGGGATTCTCGATACACGGACGATATGTGCCGACTCGTATCCTCGAGGCATGCGTGTCTTGATCGTCGAGGATGAGCCCTATCTGGCCGAAGCGATCCGCGACGGCCTGCGCCTGGAAGCGATCGCGGCCGACATCGCAGGCGACGGCGACAGCGCCATGGAACTGCTCGGCATCAACACCTATGACATCGCCGTGCTCGATCGCGACGTTCCCGGCCCTTCCGGCGACGAGATCACCGAACGCATCGTCGCCTCCGGCAGCGGGATGCCCGTCCTCATGCTCACCGCCGCCGACCGCCTCGACGACAAGGCATCAGGGGTCGAACTCGGCGCCGACGACTACCTCACCAAGCCCTTCGAACTCCTGGAACTCGTACTCAGGCTCCGCGCCCTCGACCGCCGGCGCGGCCACAGCCGGCCTCCCGTACGGGAGATCGCCGGCTTGCGCCTCGACCCGTTCCGCCGCGAAGTCTACCGCGACGACCGCTACATCGCCCTCACCCGCAAGCAGTTCGCGGTCCTCGACATCCTCGTCGCCGCCGAGGGCGGGGTCGTCAGCGCCGAGGAGTTGCTGGAGCGCGCGTGGGACGAGAACGCCGACCCGTTCACCAACGCGGTCCGCATCACAGTCTCCGCGCTGCGCAAACGCCTCGGCGAACCGTGGCTGATCGCCACCGTGCCGGGCGTCGGCTACCGCATCGACACCGTACCCGCCACCGGGCAGGACAGTGCCGGCCGTGGCCAGGCAGCCCGGCTTGAGCGTCCGCCTCAAACTCACCCTCAGCTATGCCGGGTTCCTGATGCTCGCGGGTGCCCTGCTGCTCGTCGCCGTGGGAGTGTTCCAGCTGCGGCAGGGGTGGCTGCAGACCAATGAATCGGGAGCCGTACGGCTCACACAGGGCACCCTCTTCGTCCGCGACTTCACCCCGACGGCAGCCGCCGCCATGGTGTCCTCCTGGTGTTCGGCCTCCTGGGAGGATGGGTCCTCGCCGGACGGATGCTCGCCCCGCTGGACCGCATCACCCATGCCACCCGGACGGCAGCGGCCGGGTCACTGTCCCACCGGATCCGGCTGCCGGGCCGCAGGGACGAGTTCCGCGAGCTGGCCGACGCCTTCGACACGATGCTCGCACAGCTCGAGGCACACGTCGCGGAACAGCAGCGGTTATCCGCCAACGCCTCACACGAGCTGCGTACCCCGCTGGCGATCTCGAAGACGCTCATCGACGTCGCCCGCGCCGATCCGCACCACGACCCCGGCGAACTCGTCGACCGCCTCCACACCGTCAACACCCGGGCCATCGACCTCACCGAGGCACTGCTCCTGCTCAGCCGGGCCGGCCGGCGATCCTTCGCCCGAGAACACGTCGACCTGTCCCTCGTCGCGGAGGAAGCGGCCGAAACGCTGGATCCGCTCGCGGAGAAGCACGGCGTCACCCTGGAGACCAGCGGCGACATCGCCCCCACCAGCGGTTCGCCCGCACTCCTGCTGCAGCTCACCACGAACCTCGTGCACAACGCGATCGTCCACAACCTGCCGGAACAAGGCACCGTCCGGGTGCACACCGGTGTTTGGTCCGAGTCCGTGGTACTCACCGTCGAGAACACCGGCGAGCAGCTCACCCCGCAACTCGTCGCGACCCTCACCGAACCCTTCCGGCGCGGCACCGAGCGCCTCCGCACCGACCAGGCGGGCGTCGGGCTGGGTCTGGCCATCGTCAAGACCGTCGCCGAAGCACACCGGGGAACCCTCACCCTCGCCCCGCGTCCGGCAGGCGGGCTCCGGATCACCGTGGAGTTGCCCGCGGCGTCAGGAGGGTGAGCCCCCGGGGCCCGGCGACCCCCGGCCCCAGAGCCCCCACGAGGTGGGGACCGTTCCCCACCGCTCGGATGCGCACCTCGGCGTCGGCCCCCCCCCGGCCCCCCGGGCGCGCCGGCGCCCGCCGGTCCGGGTGCCGGTGCTGAGCCGGTGCTCGGAGCGGGAGGACGACGGCCGGGATCAGGATCCCGGCGAGAGCAGTGCTCTTGTTTTGGAGCACGGGAAGTGTCACACTGCTTCACGACGAGAGCGGTGCTCTCGCTTTGGATCGCCGATTCCACAGCAGAGCATCACCCCGAGCCCGCTTCCCACTCGACCACTCCTCGACGGAGGACACCGATGTCACCCGAGCCGTACGTCAAACGCCCAGGCTGGTTCACCAACAACGTGCTGAACCGCACCGTTTCCTGGCTCTCCAGGAGGGGAGTCAGCCTGGTCGGTTCGCGTGTACTGGCGGTCAAGGGCCGCAAGAGCGGTGAGTGGCGCCGCACCCCGGTCAACCCGCTCCACCACGGGGGAGGGCTCTACCTGGTCGCGGCCCGCGGGCACGTCCAGTGGACGTGCAACATGCGGGCGGCGGGCGGCGGTGAGCTGTTCCACGGGCGACGGGGCCGGCACTTCACCGCCACCGAGGTACCCGACGCGGAGAAGCCCGAGATCCTGCGGGCCTACCTGCGCAAGTGGAAGTGGGAGGTCGGAGCGTTCTTCGAGGTGGGCCCGGACTCCTCCGACGAGGAGATCCGGGCGGTGGCGGACCGCCATCCCGTCTTCCGGCTCACCCTGACCGACTGAGCAGCGCACCGGCCGGGCGCGCCCGGGACCGTACGAGACGGCCCCTCATACGCCACGCTGCGCGCCCCCTTTCACGGACCGGGCAGCCGACCGAGGCCCCGCAGACCGTGGGGCCCATGGCGGACCCCGGAGACGGCGTGGACCCGTGCGTGCCGTGGGGCCGGTGCGATGTGCCCCTCCGGCCCCCGCACAGTGCCGGCGGGCGCCGCACGAGCGGCGCCCGGAGCGCCGGCAGCGGACCGCCCGCCCGGGACGGCGGTCGCGCGGCTACGCCGGGCGGCCTCCCGCGGCCGGCTCGTCGCCCCCGCCGTCGTCAGAACCGTCCCGCCCGTCGCGGCCGCCCGGTGTGTCACCGCCACCGGTTCCGGTCGTGGCGTCCCCGGCCTCGGACGCGGACGCGGCGTCCGCCGCCCTGGCCTCCGCGGCCTCGCGACGGTCGAAGGTGTCCAGCGCCCGCCGGGCGAGCGGATGCACCCGGACGACCTCGGCCAGGGAGGTGGCGCCGCGGGCGAAGCGGGCGAAGACGTTCCACGCGGGGCGGAACCCGGTGAGCGCGGCGTGGAAGACCCCGGGCCGGCGGGAGAAGATCCGCAGCAGCCGCCGCCCCACCGCCATCTCGACGCCGAGACCGGCCTTGATGGCGAAGGCGTAGTTGAGGGCCTGCCGGCGGGCATCCACCGCGTCGTGCGCCTCGGCGATCCGGACGGCCCACTCCCCCGCCAGGCGCCCCGAGCGCAGCGCGAAGGAAATGCCCTCGCGGGTCCAGGGCTCCAGCAGACCGGCCGCATCCCCGCAGACCAGCACCCGGCCGCGGGAGAGCGGGGAGTCCTCGGCCCGGCAACGGGTCAGGTGCCCGGAGGAGACGCGGGGTTCGAAACCGGCCAGCCCGAGGCGGCCGATGAAGTCGTCGAGGTACCGCTTGGTGGCAGCGCCCTCGCCGCGTGCCGAGATGACCCCCACGGTGAGGGTGTCGCCCTTGGGGAAGACCCAGCCGTAACTGCCCGGGAGCGGACCCCAGTCCACCAGCACCCGCCCCGCCCAGTCCTCGGCGACGCTCTCCGGGACCGGGATCTCGGCCTCCAGGCCGAGGTCGACCTGGTCCATCCGGACCCCGACGTGGGCGCCTATCCGGCTGGTGCTGCCGTCGGCGCCGACCACGGCACGGGCGAGGACGGGCTGCTCCTCACCCGCCAGGACGACGGCGACCGTGCGGCGGTCGGGCACGGCCGGGCCGTGCTGTTCGACCCGGGAGACCGAGGCACCGGTGCGGATCTCCGCACCGGCCTTGACCGCGGACTCGACCAGGCCGTTGTCGAACTCGTCCCGGTTGACCAGCCCGAAGAGCATGTGGCGCGAGCGCCGGGTACGGGACAGCTTGCCGTTGAGCGCGAAGGTCACGGCGTGCACGCGCTCCCGCAGCGGCAGGTCGAAGCCGGGGGGCAGCGCGTCGCGGGACGGGCCGATGATGCCGCCGCCGCAGGTCTTGTAGCGGGGCGGTTCGGCCTTCTCCAGCAGCAGCACGCTGCGGCCCGCGACCGCGGCCGCGTAGGCGGCCGAGGCTCCGGCGGGCCCGGCGCCGACCACGACCACGTCCCAGACGGGGCGCTCTTCGCCGCCGCCCGCCGCGCTCCTTTCGACGGGCTGGTCCGCCTGATCCGCCCCGGAGTCCTCCGCAGGCTCGACGTCCTCGTTCCCGGCTGCGTGCTCGCTGCTCACGATGTGTTGTGCTCCCGCTTGACCTCGGCTTACGGATGGCCCACCGCATCCTACGGGCCCGCCCATGTGCGATACACATGTCTCCGTACACGTGTGCCAACGTCGCGCCCACAAGGAGCGTTCCCCATGCAGCACCCCCCGTCCGACCCGACGGCTATGCCTCACTCATCCGCTTCGTCTACTTCCTCCGCGTACTCCGGACCGGCTGCACCGGGCTCCGGCTCCGGCTCCGACTCCGGGCAGGGAGTCGCCGCGACGGTCGCCTCGCTGATGCCGCGGGCGCGGACGGAACTCGCCGAACTGGTGGCCTTCCGCTCGGTGGCGGATCCGGAGCAGTTCCCCAGGAGCGAGTGCGAGGGCGCGGCCGACTGGGTCGCGGAGGCGCTGCGCGCCGAGTGCTTCCAGGACGTGGCCGCCCTGGAGACGCCGGACGGCACCCGGTCCGTGTACGGATTCCTGCCCGGCCCGGCGGGAGCTCCCACGGTGCTGCTGTACGCGCACTACGACGTGCAGCCGCCGCTGGACGAAGCGGCCTGGCACACGCCGCCGTTCGAGCTCACCGACGGTGCCGACGGCCGCTGGTACGGACGGGGCGCGGCGGACTGCAAGGGCGGGTTCATCATGCACCTGCTGGCCCTGCGGGCCGTGCGGGAGAACGGCGGGCTGCCCGTCTCGGTGAAGATGATCGTGGAGGGCTCCGAGGAGCAGGGCACCGGTGGTCTGGAACAGTACGCGCGGCAGCATCCCGAGCTGCTGGCGGCCGACACCATCGTCATCGGGGACGCGGGTAATTTCCGGTGCGGGCTGCCGACCGTGACGGCTTCCCTGCGCGGTATGACCCTGCTGCGGGTCCAGGTGGACACTCTCGAAGGCAATCTGCACTCGGGGCTGTTCGGCGGAGCGGCGCCCGACGCGCTGGCGGCGCTGCTCCGTACGCTCGACTCGCTGCGGGACGCCGAGGGCAACACCGTCGTCGACGGTCTGACGGTGGACGCCCGGTGGGAGGGGATGGCGTATCCGGAGGAGGACTTCCGGCGGGACGCCAAGGTGCTGGACGGGGTCGGTCTGAGCGGCGGCGGGGCCGTCGCCGACCGGCTGTGGGCACGGCCGGCGGTGACGGTCCTGGGCATCGACTGCCCGCCCGTGGTCGGTGCGACCCCGTCGGTGCACGCATCGGCACGCGCGCTGGTCTCACTGCGGATCCCGCCGGGCACGGATGTGGAGAAGGCCATCGAACTGCTGGTGGCGCACGTGGAGTCGCACGTGCCGTGGCAGGCACGGGTGGCGACGGAGGTCGTGGGCAAGGGCCAGCCCTTCACCGCGGACACCTCCAGCCCGGCGTACGCCGCGATGGCCGCGGCACTGAGCACGGCCTACGACGGGCAGGAGATGCAGGTCGCGGGTATGGGCGGCTCGATTCCGCTGTGCAACGCGCTGGACGCGCTCTACCCGGACGCCGAGATCCTGCTCATCGGACTGAGCGAGCCCGAGGCCCAGATCCACGCCGTCAACGAGAGCGTGGACCCGCGCGAACTGGAGCGGATGGCCGTGGCCGAGGCGCTGTTCCTGCGCGGCTACGCGGAGCAGGCAGCGGGGGCCTGAGCCCGGTCCCGAGCCCGGTGGTGTCCGCGGCGGACCCGGACGCCCGGTGGCGCCGGAGGCCGCCGCGGATCCGCCGTCGGCCCCCGGGCCGGCCCCCGCGCGGCACCGGGGCCGGCCCGGACGACCGGGAGGCGTCCGCGGTGGCGCGGGGTGGGCGAGAAGCCGGCCCGGTTCAGCGCAGCAGCTTGCCAGGATCGGCCACGCCGCCGGTCGGAACGCCGCCCTCCAGGTACAGCGGCTGTCCCGCGCGGCGGGCCCGCAGGGCGCAGCGGAGCCGCTCCAGCCGCACCGGAGGCAGCAGTTCCGCGGCCTCGTCCTCGGTGACGAACCGCCAGCCGCGGAGTTCGGCGCTGGGCAGCAGAAGGGCCGCGGCCTCCCCCGGGGCGAGCTGTCCGCCGTCGAAGAGCAGCCGCATCCCGCCGAACCCCGGTGGCTGCGGCGGCTCCCAGTCGGCGACGAGCAGCCCGAGCCCGCCTGTCAGCCGCAGCCCGAGTTCCTCGAACACCTCGCGCACTCCGGCGGCGCTGGGGGCCTCCCCGCGCTCCACGACGCCGCCGGGGAACTCCCAGCCGGGCTTGTAGGTAGGGTCGACGAGCAGCACCCGGTCGCGGTCGTCGAACAGCAGGATGCCGGCGGCCACCGTCTCGGCCGTCGGCTCAGGGGTCTGCACGATGTCCACGGCGCCCTCCCCCGCGCCGATCGCCTCGGCGAGGCGCTCGGCGGTGTGCCGCGGACCCAGGTGGGTGGTGTCGATGGTGTGGGCTTCCGACTCGATCCAGGGCAGCGCCTCCTGGTAGGGACGCAGGTGGCTCAGGCACCAGGCCCTGGTGGTACCGCCGTCAGCGGCGGCGCGGGTGTCGATCCGCTCGCGCAGCACGGCCTCCTCGGCGTGCAGCAGCAGGTGCCGTACGGGGATGCGGCGCGCGGCGAAGGCGCCGAACATCTCGTCCCGGTACTCGCGGCGCAGCAGCGTCATGGGTGTGATCAGCGGCCCGGGGACCTCGCTCAGCAGAGCGGCGGCCGTGTCCGCCACGAGCCGCCGCCACGAGCGCAGGTCCTGGAAGTCGGCTATCTGTGCCAGGTGTTCCTTCGGCAGCATCCAGCGCAGTTCCGCGCCGATGACTTCGGGATCGTAGAGCGTGCTGCCTGGGAGCAGGTCCAGGAGTTCGTACGCCGCAGTGGTCTTGCCCGCGCCGAAAGCGCCGTTCAGCCAGACGATCACGGTGTTTCCCCCTCATCCGTTGTCCCCGTTCAGTTGCCCGCATCACCCGGTGCGGGAAACGCGCCGGGGCGGCTCTCCCGGCGCTGAACGAGGCACGGCGCCCGCGCCCCGGCGCGTACGGCAGGCGCGTGCGACCCCTGGGAGGGAGATCGGTGTCCACGGACGAAGGTATCCGGCCCTGATCCGGGCGGCGGTCCGGCGGACCGCCGGGGACGGCGCGACCGGCGTCAGCGGGGGGACCAGCCGGGGTCGCGGCCGGTGAGCATCAGCAGCCGCTCGAAGGGGCCGGCACCGGGAGGCGGCGGGATCTCCTCGCCGAAGACCCCCGCCTTGCGGGCCATGGGCGCCATCTCCGCGAAGGCGGGCCCGGCCTCGTCGAGCGCGGCCGGATCGGGCTGGTAGTCCTGGTCCGTCGCGCGGGCGAGATCCCAGCCGTGCACCAGCAGATCGCCCATCACCATGTGCGCGACGGTGCGCTGCGGCAGCCCCATGCCCTGGGAGACGCCCTCCAGCGCGCCGGGAGCCGACCACGCCTCTGCCAGCGTGACCGTCTCCTCCCGGAAGCGGGCGCGCCAGTCCTCCGCGAGCCGGTCAGGGGTGCTGCTGAAGTCCGCGGTACCCCGGCCGGCCAGCGCCTGGAAGCCGATGACGACGTGGAAGAGGTGGTTGAGCAGGGCCCGCACATCGTAGTCGGCACACGGCGTGGGCAGGCTCAGCTGTTCGTCCCGTACCCCGCGGACCACGGGGTCGGTGGCGCGGGCCGCGCTGTCGATGAGAGGGGAGATCGTGTTTGCCATACCGCCACGCTAGGCCGGACCCTCGGCGGCGACTTGAAGAAACACGACATAGGATCCACGTCATGGCAGGTCGCAGCACTCCCCGGGGGATCGGCAGCCCCGGCCCCGGCGACGGCGAAGGCGGCGACGCCCCCCGCCGGGACACCCGGGGCATCGTGCAGGCCCCCGGTCTGCTGGCGCGGGTCGACTTCCGGCGCAGGCTCCCGGCCGAACCGCTGCGCCGCTGGATCGAGCACTACTGGCTGATCGACTGGAATCTGGAGCAGCCCCACGTCGCCCGGGTCGTACCGCACCCGTGCGTCAACCTCGTCCTCGAACGGCGCGGCCCGGCGGATGCGGCGCCGGCCACGGGGCTGGTGTCCGGGGCGGACACCGGCGTGTTCAGCACCGAACTGGACTCCGTCGGACGGGTTGTCGGGGTGCAGTTCCGGCCCGGCGGGTTCCGGCCCTTCCTGACCGCGCCATGCTCTCTCGCGCGGTTCACCGGTGGAGGGCTCGCGCTCGACGAGGCATTCGGCCCGGAGGGGGCCGCGCTGCCGGCCCGGGTGTTGGATCCGGACCGGGAGGGAGAGCGGGTGGCCGCGCTCGACGCCTTCCTGCTGTCCCTGCGCCCCGCCGCCGACCCGGCGGCCGAACAGGCCATGGCCTTGGCGCACCGGGTGCGCACGGACCGCTCGGTGCTGCGGGTCGAGCACCTCGCCGCAGCCGGGGGCTGCTCGGTGCGGAGCCTCCAGCGGCTGTTCGCGACGTACATCGGAGTCACTCCGAAGTGGACGATCCTGCGGTACCGGGTCCACGAGGCGATGGAGCGCGCCACCGATCCCGGGACGGACTGGGCCCGGCTCGCCGCCGAGCTCGGCTACAGCGACCAGTCCCATCTCATCCGGGATTTCACCGCGGCGGTGGGCGTCTCTCCCGCGGCGTACGCCCGCGCGGCGGCGGAGCCGCGCCCTCCGGACGCCCCTGCCCCGGAGGACCGGGGCCGAGAGGACGGCGGACGAGAGGACGGCGGCTCGGGGCCCGGGCACGCGTGACCCGGTGCCGGAGGGCGGAACCGGCTTCGCTGACCGGAACTCGGCCGGGGCGGCTCAGACCGCGCCGGTCTCCAGCAGCTTCCAGCCCGCCGCCCCCGCACCGATCAGCCCGGCGTCGGTACCGGTGGCGGCGGGGGCGAGTGCGAGGTCCTGGACGTAGGGCAGGGTCGCGTACCGCTCGAGTTCCTTACGCAGCGGGGTGAAGAGCACCTCGCCCGCGCGGGCGACGCCGCCGCCGACGACCGCGATCTCGACCTCGACGAGGGTGGCGGTGGCGGCGATGGCGGCCGCCAGGGCGCGGGCGGCCCGTTCGAAGGCCGCTCTCGCGGTCGGGTCTCCCGCGCGAGCGGCGGCGGCCACGCCCGCAGCGGTGGCGTCCTGGTCGGGTCCGGGACGCCAGCCCTCCTCCAGGGCGCGGCGCGCGATGTTGGTGCCGCTGGCGACGGTCTCGACACAGCCGTAGGAGCCGCAGGGGCACAGGACGCCGTCCATCTCGACGCTGATGTGCCCGATATGGCCGGCGTTCCCGGTGGGCCCCGGGTGGAGGGCCCCTCCCAGGATCAGGCCCCCGCCGACGCCCGTGGAGACCACCATGCACAGAGCGTCGGAGTGGCCCTTGGCGGCGCCCTGCCAGTGTTCGGCCGCGGCGATCGCCGGGCCGTCGCCGATGAGCGCGACGGGGAGGCCACCCGCCCGGTCGCGGACGCCGGAGACGAGCGGGTGGGCACGCCAGGCGGGGATGTTGACCGGGCTGACGGTACCGGCCTTGGCGTCCACGGGGCCCGCGCTGCCGATGCCGACCGCGCCGACGCGGTACCAGTGCGGGGTTGCGATCAGTTCGCCGAGCACCTCGTCCACGGTCGCGGCCATCCGCTCGGCGCTCTCCTGCGCGGGGGTGGGCCGCTGGGTGCGGGCCAGGAGCCCGCCACCGCTGTCCACCAGAGCACCCGCGATCTTGGTGCCGCCGATGTCGAGCGCGGCGACGAGGTCGTTGGGCATGGGCGGTCGGCTCCTGCGCGTGCGGGGGCGGGCCCGCACGGTGCGCGGGGCGGACCGCACAAGTCTTGCAAGACTTCCGTGATCTGACAACGTTGTCCAGATCTGCCGCGCCCCGCCGTTATGCTGCTCCGTACCGCGATCGACGAGCGATCGACGAACGGTACCCGCAGCACGGCACACCCCTCGCCGGACCGCACCCACCGCTTCCCTTCCGCACCGCGCCGCCCTCCGCTCCCCAGGACAAGGACAGCACTCGTGGCCGCCGACGCCTCCGACCCCACCCACCCCCCGCTCCCCTCGAGCCCCCGCGCCGCAGGGGCACGCAGCGTCGGGCGCCGGCTCCCGGGCCGGCCGACGATGAAAGACGTCGCCGCCCAGGCGGGTGTCGGCCTCAAGACCGTCTCACGGGTCGTCAACGGCGAGGCGGGAGTCTCCCAGGACACCGAGCAGCGGGTGCAGGAGGCCATCACCTCGCTCGGGTTCCGCCGCAACGACAGTGCCCGCGTGCTGCGCAAGGGGACCACGGCCAGCATCGGCCTGGTGCTGGAGGACCTCGCCGACCCGTTCTACTCCCCGCTCAGCCGGGCGGTGGAGGAGGTCGCCCGCGCGCACGGCGCGCTGCTGATCAACGGGTCCAGCGCGGAGGACCCGGAACGGGAACAGGAACTCGCGCTGGCACTGTGCGCCCGCCGCGTCGACGGTCTGGTGATCATCCCGGCCAGTGGCGATCACCGCTATCTGGCCCCCGAGATCGCCGCGGGCGTCGCCACCGTCTTCGTCGACCGGCCCCCCGGGCGGATAGCCGCTGACCTGGTGCTCTCCGACAACTTCGAGGGCGCCCGCGAGGGCGTCGCCCATCTGATCGCCCACGGGCACCGGCGGATCGGGTACATCGGCGACCGGCCCGGAATCCACACCGCGGAGGAGCGGCTGCGCGGCTACCGGGCCGCGATGGCCGAGGCAGGATTGCCGGTGGCGCAGTCCTGGGTGGCACCCGGCGGCACGGACGCCGAGCGGGTACGTGCCGACGCGGTGCGGATGCTGGCGGGCGGCCGCGACAGCGAGCCGGTGACCGCGTTCTTCTCGGGCAACAACCGGGTGACGGTCACGCTCGTGCGGGTGCTGGCCGCGCCCGAGCGACGGGAGCGACCGGTGGCGCTGGTGGGATTCGACGACTTCGAGCTGGCCGATCTGCTCTCGCCGCCGGTCACGGTCGTCGCGCAGGACCCGGCCGATCTCGGCCGCAGCGCGGCCGAGCTGCTCTTCAGGCGGCTGGACGGCGCCGACGACGAACCGCGTACGGTCTCGCGCCCGACGACGCTGATCGCCCGGGGCTCGGGCGAGATCCCGCCGAGCGGCTGACGGCGCCGCCGGGCGGGAACGGCGGCGCGTCGGCCCCCGGGAGCTCGCGGCGCGGCTCCGGCACTCGCCGGCGCCGCTCCTTCCGCGGTACGGACAGGGCCGCCGGGGCGCCCAACTCCCGTGCTTAAGTGGGTACATGGCTGATACGACCCCGGAAGGGGCACCCTCGGCGGACTCCGCGACGGCGTCCGCCATCCCGTCGGCTCCCGCGGTGCTCACCACGGCGCCCGGCTACCAGGTGCGGCGCCTGTATCAGGCGCATCTCGCGGGGTGGTTGCGGACGGTCGGCCCGACACTGACCGGACCGCAGTTCGCCGTCCTGACGACGGTGGGGGCCAGCCCCGGGTGCGATCAGAGTTCGCTGGCCGCCGCCGTCGCCCTGGACACCTCCACCATGGCGGACCTGGCCCGGCGTCTGGAGGACCGCGGGCTGCTGGAGCGGCGGACCGCGGCGGCGGACGGCCGTCGCAAACTGCTCTTCCTCACGGCGGAGGGTGAAAAGGCGCTCCGCGAGGCCGACGAACGGGCGCGGGAGCTCAACGAGCGGCTCCTGGCCCCCTACGAGCCCGCGGACCGCGAGCGGCTGCTGCGCGAGCTGACGGCGCTGGCCGACGACTGGGAACGGCTGAGCACCGAGAGCTGATCGAGCGCAGGCTCCGCAGGGCCGGCGACGGAGCGCCCTGCGCCGCCCGACGGCACCGCACAACCGCAGCCGGGCCATCCGGGCCGGGCCGCGGAGGCCGCCCGAGAATCCTTCTCCGGCGGCGCGGCAGCGCCCACCGGGCCCGGGCGGCCGCGCGAGACCTGGGCGGCCGCCCGGAGAGCGGACGGGCTCAGCGGCCCGCGAGGCGGTCGAGCCCGGAGCGGTCGAGGCCGGAGACCGCGGTGACTTCGGCCGCGTCGAGCGCGCCGCAGTCGAGGCCGCGCAGCAGGTAGCCGCTGAGCGCGCGGGCGGTCGCCGGCTCGTCCATCACCTCGCCCCCGGTCTGCCCGACATAGGCGGCCAGCCGTTCGCCGGCCCGCCGCATGCCCTCGCGGTAGAAGGTGTAGACGGCGGCGTAGCGGGTGGGCAGGTGGCCGGGGTGCATGTCCCAACCCTGGTAGTAGGCCCGCGACAGCGAGCGCCTGACCAGGGAGTGGTGCAGGCGCCAGGCGTCGTGGACCTGCTCCCGGCCGCCGGTGGGGATGACGTTGGTGGAACCGTCGGAGAGTCGGACCCCGGTTCCCGCGGCGGCGACCTGCATGACGGCCTTGGCGTGGTCGGCCGCGGGGTGGTCCATGGCCTGGTAGGCGGCGGAGACTCCGCACGAGGCGCTGTAGTCGAAGGTGCCGTAGTGCAGCGAGGTGGCGCGGCCCTCTGCTGCGTCGATCAGCCGGGCGACGGTGGCCCGCCCGTCGGCCCCGAGGATCGACTGCGTGGTCTCGATCTGGATCTCGAATCCGATCCGGCCCGGCGCCAGCCCGCGGGCCTTCTCGAACTCCTCGCACAGCCGGACCATCGCGGTGACCTGCTCGGGGTAGGTCACCTTGGGCAGGGTCAGCACCAGCCCGCCGGGCAGTCCGCCCGCCTCCATGAGGCCGGTCAGGAAGAGGTCGAGGGTGCGGATGCCGCGGTCGCGGACGGCTGCCTCCATGCACTTCATCCGGATGCCCGCGAAGGCGGGAGCGGGCCCCGGGGCGTCTTCGGCGAAGGCATCGGCGATCAGTTCGGCGGCCCGGACGGCAGCGGCGTCCTCCTCGTCGTCGGGCCGGGCACCGTAGCCGTCCTCGAAGTCGATGCGCAGGTCCTCCACGGGCTCCCGGCGCAGCTTGTCCAGGATCCGCGTGTGGACCGGCCCGGCCAGCGCCTCGTCCATGCCGAGGACCCGGGCGAGGGATGCGGCGTCCGGCGCGTGTGCGTCGAGCAGCGCCCGGGCGGTTTCGCCCCATTCCCGTACGGTGCCGGGCGTAACGGTGTCGGCGGGGACATAGACGGTGTGCACCGGCTGCCGGGTGCTCGGCTCCCCCGGGTAGCGGCGGGCGAGTTCGGCGTCCACCGGCTCCAGCAGCCGGGACACCCCTTCCAGTACGCCGCTGCCCAAGCTGGTCCCGACGGTCCGGCCCTGCGCCATCTGTACTCCCTCTCCCGCACTCCGACCCGACATCAACAAAACGTTGAAGTTGGTGTGGTGACGCTAATGGCGGCCTGACCAGCCAGTCAAGGGCTTCCCGGGAGCGGGCGCAGCGGAGCCGCCGGGGAGGGCGGGGATCGGCTCGAACCATGGTTTCCGGTCGTCGTGAAACACGATGATCAGGCCATCCGGGCGGAACGAGCGCCCGGGGCGGGGTTGTCATCGCAGGCCGCAGCAGCCGGAAGGCGTCACTTTGCGCCACTGATTCAATGCGCAACGTTACCGAAACGGCAGGGGTCGATGTGCTTTGTTCACGCGGACTCGGCAAACTCACTTTCGCCGATAGATCCGGCACTTACCCCATAGCGGAAGGAAGCACACAATGCGGAAGACCGCACCCTGGCGCACCGCCCTCACCACGGCGGCTGCTGTCACGGGCGCCGTCAGCGCCCTCGCGCTCACGGCAGCACCCGCCGAGGCCGCGCCTGCCAAGGCCACCTCGCTGTACGCCCCCTCGGTCCTGGTGCTCACCATCGCGGACGGCGAGAGCGCCGCGACCACGGCGCCCCAGCGTGCCGTCACCCTGAACTGCATGCCGGCCCCGTCCGGCAGCCACCCCGCCGCGCAGGACGCCTGCGCCCGACTGCGGGCCTCCGGCGGCGACTTCGACGCCCTGACGGAGGGCGGCGAGCAGACCTTCTGCACCAAGGAATGGCGGCCCGTCGTGGTGACCGCCCAGGGCGTGTGGCAGGGCGAGCGCGTGAACTACGAGCGCACCTTCGCCAACGCCTGCCAGAAGCGGGTCGAGGGCAGCTCCGTCTTCGCCTTCTGACCGACGCCCCGGAAGCCGCCGACGGAGCCCACCCGGCCCCCGGAGGCGGCACGGGATGAACGCACTGAGCCCCGCACCGGACCGGTGCGGGGCTCAGCCGTCGAGCAGCCGGGGAGAACGTTAACGTCAGCCCTTGCGAGCCTTGATCTCCTCGGTGAGCTGGGGGACGACCTGGAAGAGGTCACCGACGACGCCGTAGTCGACCAGGTCGAAGATCGGGGCCTCGGAGTCCTTGTTGATGGCCACGATCGTCTTCGAGGTCTGCATACCGGCGCGGTGCTGGATCGCACCGGAGATGCCGGTGGCGATGTAGAGCTGCGGCGAGACGCTCTTGCCGGTCTGACCCACCTGATGGGAGTGCGGGTACCAGCCGGCGTCGACCGCGGCGCGGGAGGCGCCCACCGCGGCGCCCAGCGCGTCGGCCAGGCCCTCGATCAGCGGGAAGTTCTCGGCGCCGTTGAGGCCGCGGCCGCCGGAGACCACGATCGCGGCCTCGGTCAACTCGGGGCGGCCGGTGGACTCGCGCGGGGTGCGCGAGGTGACCTTGGTGCCGGTGGCGGAGTCGCCGAAGCCGACCGCCAGTTCCTCGACCGCGCCTGCGGCGGGCGCCGCCTCCGGGGTGGCCGAGTTGGGCTTCACGGTGATGACCGGAGTGCCCTTGGTGATCCGGGACTTGGTGGTGAAGGCGGCCGCGAAGACCGACTGGGTGGCCACCGGGCCCTCGCCACCTGCCTCCAGGTCGACCGCGTCGGTGACGATGCCGGAGCCGAGGCGGACCGCGAGTCGCGCCGCGATCTCCTTGCCCTCCGCGGAGGAGGGCACCAGCACGGCGGCGGGCGAGACGGCATCGTGGGCCGCCTGCAGCGCGTCCACCTTGGGGACGACGAGGTAGTCGGCGAACTCGGACGCGTCGGCGGCCAGTACCCGGGTGGCGCCGTACTCACCGAGCGTCTTGGCGGCTTCCGCGGCGTTCGGGCCGAGGTGCACGGCGACCGGCTCGCCCAGTCGGCGGGCGAGGGTCAGCAGTTCGAGGGTGGGCTTGCGGACGGCGCCGTCCACGTGGTCGACGTAGACAAGGACTTCAGCCATGGGGTGCTCTCCTGCGGAAGATCAGTGGGAGGTCGATGGGACGAGAGTGCGGCCGGTTCCGGGCGGAGCCGCCGCGGCGGCCGGGCCGTCTCAGACGAACTTGCGCTCCGCGAGGAACGCGGCGAGCTGCTTGCCGCCCTCGCCCTCGTCGTCGACGACGGTGCCCGCGGCACGCGGGGGGCGCTCGGCCACGTCCTCGACCTTGGTCCAGGCGCCTTCCAGACCGACCTCTTCGGCCTCGATGTCCAGGTCGTCGAGGTCCAGCGACTCGACGGGCTTCTTCTTGGCGGCCATGATCCCCTTGAAGGAGGGGTAGCGGGCCTCGCCGGACTGGTCGGTGACGGAGGCGACCGCCGGAAGCGGGGCCTCGAGCTGCTCGGTGGCGGTGTCGCCGTCGCGGCGCCCGGTCACCTTGCCGTCCGCCACGGAGACCTCGGACAGCAGCGTCACCTGCGGCACGCCCAGCCGCTCGGCCAGCATGGCCGGCAGCACGCCCATCGTGCCGTCGGTGGAGGCCATGCCGCAGACGACCAGGTCGTAGCCGGTCTTCTCGATGGCCTTGGCCAGGACGTAGGAGGTGCCCAGCGCGTCGGTGCCGTGCAGGTCGTCGTCCTCGACGTGCACGGCCTTGTCCGCGCCCATGGACAGCGCCTTGCGCAGGGCGTCCTTGGCGTCCTCCGGGCCCACGGTGAGCACCGTGATCTCCGCGTCGTCGACCCCGTCCGAGTCGGCGATCTGCAAGGCCTGCTCGACCGCGTACTCGTCCAGCTCGGAGAGCAGCCCGTCGACCGACTCGCGGTCGGTGGTCCGGTCCTCCGCGAAGTGCCGGTCACCGGTGGCGTCGGGCACGTACTTCACACAGACAACGATCCTCAAGCTCACGCCGGCTCTCCTACTGCTTCGACTCACGGGTTCCGGTCCGGTGGGACCGGGCGTCCGTCCACAATATTACTCGTCAGTACATCCAGCACGTTCCCCGTTCTCAAGACCGCCGAACTGTGACGTTGCCAACCGTCGCCGACGGGGAGCGGGAACAGCCCAACTCCATCACGCGGGACGGTGCGAAGCGAGTGCCCCGGGGCAGGATCTCGATCACTCCGGACCCGCGGCAGCCGGGGACGCGCCGACAGCGGCGCCCAGCGCCGCGATGACGTCCGCCTTGCGCGGCTGCCCCGTCGCCCGTCTGACGATCCGCCCCCCGGCGTCGAGGACGAACACCGTGGGCGTACCGGCCACCTCCAGCTCACGCACGAGCGCCAGGTGCTCCTCGGCGTCGACCTCGAGGTGGGCGACGCCCTCGACCATGGCGGCCACCTCGGCCAGCGTACGGCGGGTGGCACGGCAGGGCTGGCAGAAGGCGCTGGAGAACTGCACCAGAGTGGCCCGCTCCCCCAGCCGCGCACCGGCACCGAGCAGCTCGGGGCTCAACCGCTCCACCCGCTCCACCACGAAGACCTCCATTCCTGTGATTCCTTCGATTCCCGCGATTACCGCGTGCATACGGACAAGTCTGCCGCGAGGGTAGCCAGGAGCAATGCTTTGGGGAACGATCTGCCGGAGTCGGAAGTTACGCCCCCGTAAGTACCGGCCTCCCGAGACGAAGGGTTACCCCGACGTGGCAGATCTCCTCTACCCGCCGGTGATCGGTGCGGCACGAGCGTGGTTCAAAGCTCTCGACCTGCGCTTCGACATCCGCGGCACCGAACATGTGCCCTCCCGCGGCGGCGCCGTACTGGTGAGCAACCACATCAGCTATCTGGACTTCCTCTTCACCGGTCTCGCGGCACGCCCCGCCAAGCGGCTGGTGCGCTTCATGGCCAAGGAGTCGGTCTTCCGGCACAAGGTCTCCGGACCGCTGATGCGCGCGATGAAGCACATACCGGTGGACCGCTCGCGGGGCGAGCACGCGTACGAGCACGCGCTGCAGGCGCTGCGGTCCGGCGAGGTCGTGGGCGTCTTCCCGGAGGCGACCATCTCCCCTTCCTTCACCCTGAAGGACTTCAAGAGCGGTGCGGCCCGGCTGGCACAGGATGCCCGGGTACCGCTCGTCCCGATGGCACTGTGGGGCACCCAGCGGCTGTGGACCAAGGGACACAAGCGGGACTTCGGCCGCAACCACATCCCCGTCGGCATCCGCGTCGGCGAGCCCATCGAGGCGGACCCGCACGAGTCGGTGCGCGGCGTCACCGAGCGGCTGCGCGAGCGGATGCAGGAGCTGCTGGAGACGGCGCAGCGCGCCTACCCGGCCACGCCCCGGACGCCGGACGACACCTGGTGGCTGCCGGCCCACCTCGGCGGCAGCGCGCCCACCCCCGCGCAGGCCCGCGCGCAGTGACCGGGTGGTGACCGGCCCACCGGCGCTGCCCGATGCCGGCGACGGCGGGCCGGACGCCGGCTGAATCCGGACCCGGGGAACGGCTCCGGACAGGCGCGCAACACCACATGATCCGCGCCACCGGTGGCCGCCATGGGGGCGCCCGCATGCGGCGCCCGGCTACGGCGTCCGTGCGGACGGGCCGGACCGCGAGGCGGCCTCCCCCGCCCTGCCGGCCTCGCCGCTCGGCGCGGGGCCGGCGGACGCGGCCGCGGACGCGTCGGCCGGCGCGGGGCGCTTCGAGCGGATCTGCCGGGCCCGGTCGAGGAGGATGAGCGGCACGGCGGCCGCGGCGAGGGCGGCCCCGATCAGGCAGACCGACGTGAGAGCGGCACCCCGGGCGAGTGCGGCGGCCGCGAGGACGGGAGTGATGCTGATGCCCAGTTGGAAGGCCGAGACGGTGGCGGCCCCGGCGAGGGTCGGCGCCTCGGCCGCGATGGCGAAGACCCGTCCGTAGAGAGCCGGGTTCAGGACGAACGCGGCGATGCCGGCCAGGAAGACCGTGGGCACCACCGCCCACACCCGGTGGATCGCGGCGACCGTCACGACCGACAGGAGCACGGTCGCCGATGCGCCGGTGAGGAGCGCGAGGTGCGGGCGCCGGTCGGAGACGCGGCCACCGACGGACAGGCCGACGAAGGCTCCGAGCCCGAACAGGGCGAGGACCCCCGGGACGGCGGCCTCGGAGAGGGCGGTGATGCCCTCCAGCATCGCGGCCAGGTAGTTGAACGTGATCATGTAGGCCGCCGTGGTGAGGATCGTGATCCCGTAGATGCCCCACAGCGCCGGTCTCCGCATCGTGGCGAGCTCACGCGGCACGCTCGGCCCCGTGGACCGGCCGGTGCGCACAGCGGCGGCGGGGAGTCCGGACAGGCAGCCGAGGATTCCCGCAGCCGTCAGCACCACGACGGCCCAGAAGCCGCCGCGCCACTCGGTGAAGTGGCTCAGCAGCGTGCCCGCCGGACCGCCGGCGACCATGGCCACACTCAGCCCGCTGACCACGACTCCGGAGGCGCGGGCGTTGCGGTCCGGCGTCACCAGGCTGATCGCGGTGGCCGACGCGACGGCGAAGTACCCCGCGTAGGCGATGCCCGAGATCACCCTGGTGATCAGCAACACCCGGTAGTCGCCCAGCAGTCCGACGGCGACGCAGCCGGCGAAGACGCCCTGGGTCACCACCAGCACGGTACGGCGGGGCCAGTGCAGGCTGAGCACGGCGAACGGCGGCCCGCCGACCACCACACCGAGCGCGAACGCGGTGATCAGGAACCCGGCCGAGGAGAGCGTGATGTCCAGGTCCTCGGCCACCGCCGGCAGCACGCCGGCCATCAGGAACTCCGCGCTTCCCATCGCGAACAGGCTGAAGCCCAGCAGGTACACGCCGAAGGGCAGCCTGCCGGCGCCGCCGGTGCGGGAGGTCTCCACCGCGCCCGCCATCAGAGCGCACCTCCCGGGGCCGACTGCTCGCCCCGGACCGCGGCGGACAACTCCCGTTCGAGGAGCCAGGCGCTCATGCTGACGGCGGCGGTCGAGCCCGCCCCCGCGGCGGCGACGACCTGCGCGCGGGGGGTGACCACGTTCCCGGCCGCCCAGACCCCGGGGACGTCCGTGGCACCCTGCCCGTCGTCGACGACGAGTCCGCTCACCGGATCCCTGGCCGCGCCCAGCGTGACCAGGATCGCGTCGTGCGGCGCGGGGCGGGGTGCCACGAAGACGGCCTCGCACACGAGGGACTCGCCGCTCTCCAGCTCGATCGCGACCGCGTCCCCCTCGCCCGTACCGGCGGGTGCCCCGACCCGCGTGACGCGCCCGTCGACCAGGCGCACCCCGTACGCCGTGAGCCGCTGCCGCTCGGCGGCACCGACCTCGACACCGTTGACGCAGAACGTCACCGTCGGGCTGTAGCGGCGCAGCAGCGCGGCCAGATGTATCGACACCGCCCCCATGGGGCTGCCGAGCACGGCGAGGGAACGTCCCCGTACTTCGTAGCCGTGGCAGTGCGGGCAGTGGTGCACCTGGGATGCCCACCGCTCGGACAGTCCGGGGATGCCGGGCAGCTCGTCGGTCAGCCCGGTGGCGACCAGCACCGACCGGGTACGCACCGCGTGCCCGTCCCCGAGCCGCAGCCCGAACGTGCCGTCCGGGGCGCGCCGCGCCCCGGCCACCGAGGCCCGCAGGAGCGTCCCCCCGTACCGGCCGAACTCGCTCTGCCCGATCGCGACGAACTCCCTCGGTGCCATGCCGTCCCAGGTGGGATACCCATGCATATGGTCGGCGGGCCCGTTGCGGGGAGCACCGCCGTCGACGACCAGCGTCGCGAACCGCGCCCGTGCGAGCACTGTCCCGGCCGCCACACCGGCGGCCCCGCCTCCGATGACGACGGCATCCCATGTACGTCCTGCAGCGGTTGCTGCGTCCATTGCGGATCACCTCCACCGCCAGGGTCGGGAGGGCGTTCCACTTTCGACAAAGTCTCTTGCCGATTCCGGGACACATTGGTTTGACTGCGGCCATGGACCAGCAACCGAGCGTCGGTGCCGTGCTCGAGCAGATCGCTCCCCGGCTGCGACGCGCCCGCCAGAAGAAGGGCGTCAGCCTGGCCGACCTGGCGCGCGCCACCGGCATCTCGACGAGCACGCTCTCGCGGCTGGAGTCCGCGCAGCGCAAGCCGAGCCTCGAACTGCTCCTGCCGATCACCGGTGCGCTCGGTATCCCGCTCGACGAGGTCGTGGCAGCGCCCCGGATACTCGACCCGCGGGTGCCGCAGCAGCCCACCAAGAAGGACGGCCGGGTGCTGATCCCGCTGTCACGGCAGCAGGGAGAACCCCGCGCCTACAAGATGACCATCCCCGCGCACGACGCTCAGCCCCATCTGCGGACCCACGCGGGCCACGAGTGGCTCTACGTGCTCCGCGGGCAGCTCCGCGTCCGGCTGGGCGACCAGGATTTCGTCGCGGGAGCGGGCGAAGCGGCCGAGTTCGACTGCCGGATTCCGCACTGGTTCGGCGCCGCCGGACGCGGGGACGTCGAAGTGCTCAGCCTCTTCGGAAAGCAGGGGGAACGCATCCACCTCCGTACCCCGCGCCGCTGACGGGAGTCCCGTCGTGCGTCCGCCCGGACGGCGCTCGCAGGGCTCGTAGGGGCCTTGTAGGGCTCTCGTAGGGGTAAGTCGCCGGCAGGAGACCGCGGGCGGACCGGCGGCGGACGCCCGCGGCTTCCTCCCGGCGGGGGCCCGCCCCGCCGGGGCTAGATGTTCTGTCTCGGGAGGTTGTGGACGGGTGATGCAGGTCTCGGCTGAGGGATCTTGAACGGGTGAGGGCCTTCCGGGTTCGGTGTGGATTGCGACGTCTACACCGACCAGAAAGGCCCTCGTGCCCCACCGTAATGCACCCCTGACCGAGACCGGACGTCTGCGTCTGGCCCGTTGCGTGGTCGAGGACGGCTGGCCGCTCCGGCGGGCTGCCGAACGCTTCCAGGTCTCGCCGACCACGGCTCAGCGGTGGGCTGAGCGCTACCGGCTGCTGGGCGAGGCCGGGATGACCGACCGCTCCTCGCGTCCCCGTCACAGCCCGCGGCGGACGCCGACACGGACCGAGCGAAGGATCATCAAGGTCCGCCTCCTGCGCCGGTGGGGCCCGGCCCGCATCGCGCACCTGCTGGACCTCGTGCCCCAGACCGTGCACCGCGTGCTGACGCGGTTCGGGCTGGCCCGGCTGACCCATCTGGACCGTGCGACCGGCCGCGTCATACGCCGCTACGAACGCGAACATCCCGGCGAGCTCGTCCACGTCGACATCAAGAAACTGGGCAACATCCCCGACGGCGGCGGCCACAAGGTCCTCGGCCGCCAGGCCGGCCGCAAGACCCGCAAGAACGCCGGCTACAGCTACATCCACACCGCCGTCGACGACCACTCCCGCCTCGCCTACAGCGAGATCCACACCGACGAGAAGAAGGACACGGCCACCGGCTTCTGGGCCCGGGCACACGCCTACTTCACCAGCGTCGGCATCACCGTCGAACGCGTCCTGACCGACAACGGCGCCTGCTACAAGTCCCACACCTGGCGCGACACACTGGCAGCGGCCGGGATCACCCACAAGCGAACCCGGCCCTACCGGCCCCAGACCAACGGCAAGGTCGAACGCCTCAACCGCACCCTGCTCGACGAATGGGCCTACGCCCGCCCCTACCGGTCAGAACAGGAACGACGCGACGCGTTCCCGCAGTGGCTGCACACCTACAATCACCACCGCGGACACACCGCACTCGCAGGCAAACCACCCGCCAGCCGCGTCCCCAACCTCACAGAGCAATACAGCTAGAGCGCCGTGTCCAGCAACTGCCACAGCCGCGCCGGACCCGTGGCCTGCCGCAACGCCCGCACCACCACCGGGTGCGGTGCGGCGTAGAGCACGGGATAGTCGCACTCCCCCTTCTCCGGCCACGCCTGGAAGGCGAGCTGTTCGCGGTCCAGCCTGAACTGGGCGTTCACTCCCGGCTTGTTGCCCCGCGCGTCCTGCCGCACCCAGTGCCGCGAGCCCGGGAGCCGCACCGCGATCAGCCCGTGGAGAACGTTCAGCTTCTGGTAGCAGAACCCTGCGGGGACGCCCTCGGCACGCAGCAGGGCGACCAGGGCGTGGGACTTGGCGTGGCAGACGCCGATCCGCTGGGCGAGCACGTCCGAGGCCCGCCAGGTGATCCGCCAGTCCTCGACGTCGGCGGAGTGCGGGATGATGTCGCGGACGAATTCGTAGGCGGCTCTGGCGTACGCGGCCGCATCGCCGCCGGTGCCGGAACTCAGTCGCGCCGCCGTCTCCCGCACGAGGGGATGGGTGTGGTCGACGACGTCGTCGGCAGCGAGGTAGGCGGACTCGTCAGCAGTGACGGGGGTGAGCTTCATGCCGCGCCAGCGTACGGCGCGGCCCGCCGCAACTCAATACAATTACGGCAGGCCGCATAAGTATTCAAGCAGGCGGAGAATCCGGTGTTCTAGCGCCCCAGCTCCTCGCGGAGCGCGGCGAGGAAGCCGTCCACATCCTGCTGGGTGGTGTCGAACGAGCACATCCAGCGCACCTCGCCCACCGCCTCGTCCCAGAAGTAGAAGCGGTACCGCTTCTGCAGACGTTCGCTCACCTCGTGCGGCAGCCGGGCGAAGACGGCGTTCGCCTGCACCGGGTAGCGGATCTCCACCCCCGCCACCTCGCGCACACCCGCCGCCAGGCGCTGGGCCATCGCGTTGGAGTGCCGTGCGTTGCGCAGCCACAGGTCGCCCGAGAGCAGGGCTTCCAACTGCACCGATATGAAGCGCATCTTGGAGGCGAGCTGCATCGACAGCTTGCGCAGATGCTTCATATGGCGGACCGCGTCCGGATTCAGCACCACGACGGCCTCGCCGAAGAGCATGCCGTTCTTGGTGCCGCCGAAGGAGAGGATGTCCACGCCCGCCGCGTTCGTGAACGCGCGCATCGGGACGTCCAGCGCGGCCGCCGCGTTGGCGATCCGTGCCCCGTCGAGGTGGACGAGCATGCCCCGCTCGTGTGCGTGGTCGCACAGGGCACGGATCTCCTCCACGGTGTAGAGCGTGCCCAGTTCGGTGTTCTGGGCGAAGGAGACCACCTGCGGCATGGCCCGGTGCTCGTCGTCCCAGCCGAATGCCTCCCGGTCGATCAGCTCGGGCGTCAGCTTGCCGTCCTGCGTCGGTACGGTGAGCAGCTTGAGGCCGCCGACCCGCTCCGGCGCCCCGCACTCGTCGACGTGGATGTGCGCGGTGTCGGCGCAGATCACCGCACCCCACCGGTCGGTCACCGCCTGCAGCGCGACGACGTTGGCGCCGGTCCCGTTGAAGACCGGGAACGCCTCGGCCCGCTGCCCGAAGTGACTGCGTACCACGCTCTGGAGGTGCTCGGTGTAGTCGTCGGCGCCGTAGGCCGACTGGTGTCCGCCGTTGGCCAGCGCCAGTGCCGCGAGGATCTCGGGGTGCGCGCCCGCGTAGTTGTCGCTGGCGAAACCCCGGATCTTGGGGTCGTGACGGCGCTTGGCGTCGGTGCCCGGCGACTCCCCGGGGCGGCCGGATCGGTTCAGGGGTTGGGCGTCAGCCACAGGCGGGTTCCGTTCAGCTCTTCGGCGGGCTCGTTCCAGGTGTCGGCGACGGCCTTCGCAAGGTCTTCGACATCCGTGAAGCCCGCGAACTTCGCGTTCGGCCGGTCGGCCCGCATCTGGTCGTGCACCAGCGCCTTGACCACCAGGATGACAGCGGCCGCCGACGGCCCGCTCTCGCCCCCGGCCTTGCGGAAGGAGTCGCCGAGCGCCAGCGTCCACGCCTCGGCCGCGGCCTTGGAGGCGGCGTAGGCGGCGTTGCCGGCGGTCGGCTTGCTGGCACCCAGCGCGCTGATCAGCAGGAACCGGCCGTCACCCGCGCGCTTGAGCGCACCTTCGAAGGCCAGGGAGGTGTGCTGGAGGGTGCGCACGAGCAGGTTGTGCAGGGTGTCCCAGTCGGACAGGTCGGTCTCGGCGAACGAGGCCGAGCCGCGCCAACCCCCGACCAGGTGCACCAAACCGTCGATCCGGCCGAACTCCTTCTCCGTCTTGTCCGCCCAGGCCCGGGTCTCCTCCAGGCTGAGCAGGTTGACGGTGTCGCCCGTGACGGTGGCTCCCCCGTGCGCGAAGCGCGCGGCGTCCACGGCCTGGGCGAGGCGCTCCGCGTCCGCGTCGCAGGCGACGACGGTGGCGCCCTCTTCCGCGAGCCGCAGCAGCGTCGCCTGCCCGGCGGGACCGGCCGCCCCGGCGACCGCGACCACCCGGCCCCGGAGGCTGCCCTCGCCGTTCCCCTCGTACCCGCGCCGTGTCGTGCTGTCCGTCATCTCCGTCGCCTCCTCGTGCTCCTGCCCACCGCTGCGCCGCTGGGGCGACCCGCTCACGCGGCGGCCCGGACCGGGCCGTGCGCGGTGATGCCCTCGGTCGATGCGATCACACTGCGGAGCTTCTTCGCGAGGGCTTCGTAGAACATGCTGAGCGGAAACTCGTCGGGCAGCACCTCGTCGACCAGCTTGCGCGGCGGAAGGGTCAGATCCAGCGCGTCGGGACCCTTGGCCCAGGTGGAGCCGGGGTGCGGAGCCAGGTAGCGGGAGACCAGCTCGTACGCCTTGAACCAGTGGACGATCTTGGGCCGGTCGATACCGGCGCGGTAGAGCTCCTCGATCTCCTCGCGCAGCGCGACGGTGGTCCGGCGGGCGAGGTCCCAGTCGATGGACAGCTTGTTGTCCCGCCAGCGCAGCGCGTCGTGCTGGTGGAGGTAGGCGAACAGGAGCTGCCCGCCGAGGCCGTCGTAGTTGCGCTTGCGCGCTCCGGTGACCGGGAAGCGGAAGAGCCGCTCCAGGATGACCGCGTACTGCACGTCCCGGCCCTGCGGCAGCCCGTCGCCCTCGAGCTTGACCGCCTCGTGGAAGGCGGTCAGGTCGCAGCGCAGCTCCTCCAGGCCGTACATCCAGAACGGCTGCCGCTGCTTGATCATGAACGGGTCGAACGGCAGGTCCCCGTGGCTGTGGGTGCGGTCGTGCACCATGTCCCACAGGACGAAGGTCTGCTGGCAGCGCTCCTGGTCGGCCAGCAGGCCGCGGGCGTCCTCGGGCAGCTCCAGGCTGGTGACCTCACAGGCCGCCTCGACGACACGGCGGAAGCGGGCCGCCTCGCGGTCGCAGAAGATGCCGCCCCAGGTGAAGCGCTCGGGCGCCTCGCGGACGGCGATGGTCTCCGGGAAGAGGACGGCGGAGTGCGTGTCGTAACCCGCGGTGAAGTCCTCGAAGGTGATGCCGCAGAAGAGCGGGTTGTCGTAGCGGGTGCGCTCCAGTTCGGCCAGCCAGTCGGGCCAGACCATGCGCAGGACGACCGCCTCCAGGTTCCGGTCCGGGTTGCCGTTCTGCGTGTACATGGGAAAGACGACCAGGTGCTGGAGGCCGTCGGCGCGGTCGGCCGCGGGCTGGAAGGCGAGCAGCGAGTCGAGGAAGTCGGGCACGCCGAAGCCGTCGTCGGCCCAGCGGCGCAGGTCGGCCACGAGGGCGCGGTGGTAGTCGGCGTCGTGCGGCAGGAGCGGGGAGAGCTCCTGCACGGCGGCCACCACCCGGTCCAGCTCGGCCCGGACGTCCGCACGGTCGGGAGCGCCCTCGGCATCGAAGTCGATCGAGCCGTCCTTGGACTGGGCGGGCCGGACAGCCTCCACGGCGGCCTTGAGAACCGACCAGGCGGGGTGCGCGGCCACACTTTCGGCAGCTCCGCCCGAGGACGGCGAAACACCGCCTGGTGCGGGCGCGGGCGAAAGAATTTCCGTCATGTTGACCCCTCCACAGGAGAAACTCGCGTAAGAGAACCGTATCCGGGTGGGCGTCCGCACTCAAGGGGAGGATCCAGGAGAATATCCTGTACGAACCCAGGGTAGGCCGTTATTTTTCCGGCGTAGCGCCGGTGACGCCGCCGCCTTTCCCAGTTCCCCCCCCCCCCCGCCCTGCGCAGTATGCGGACCGCAGCCAACCCCCTGCCCGCGCCGGTGGCCGCGGCGGGCGAGCTGCGCCGGGCACCCGACGCGCGGACCTGCGGACATGACCTAGGGTGGCGGCCACCGCCGTCCCCGCCGAAAGCGAGAGCGCCGTGCCACTGCTGACCGTCGGACACCGCGGGGTGATGGGCGTCGAGCCCGAGAACACGCTGCGCTCCTTCGTACGCGCCGAACGCGAGGGGCTCGACGTCCTCGAACTCGATCTGCATCTGAGCAGCGACGGCGCGCTGGTGGTGATGCACGACGCGGACGTGGACCGCACCACCGACGGCAGCGGGCCGATCGGCGGCTTCACCCTGGCCGAGCTGCGCCGGCTGAACGCGGGGCGGGGCGAGCGGGTGCCGGTCTTCGACGAGGTCGTGGACGCGGTGTCCAGCCCGCTGCAGGCCGAGATCAAGGACCGGGCCGCGGCACGGGTGCTCGCCGAGACGATCAGCAAGCGGGATCTGCACGACCGGGTGACCGTCATCTCCTTCCACGCCGAGGCGTTGCGCGAGACCCGCGCGCACCTGCCGCAGATCCCGCTGGTGCTGGTGGCCGGGCGCTCCTCGCCGACGGCCCCGGAGCGCGCCCGGGAGCTGGGCGCGGGGATGGTCTCGCTGGAGCTGCGGCACCTGGAGCCGGACATCGTCGAGCGGGCGCATGCCGCCGGGATCCAGGTCATCAGCTGGACGGTCAACACCGAGGCGGAACTGGCCCGCGCCCGGGAGCTGAGGCTGGACGGCGTCGTCACCGACCTGCCCGCGATCGGACAGGCGGCCCGGCGCCCGCCCGGCCCCGGACCGCACGGGGATCCGGCGTCCGAGGGCGCCGTCTCCTGACCTCGCGTCCTGCCGGGTGCGCGCCGGTCCCGGCCCGCCGGGGCCGCGGCCGCGCGCGGATTCACCCCAGCGGCTTGACCAGCAGCTCGAAGGCCAGGTCGGGCCGTTGCGGCAGCCCGAAGCGCTCGTCTCCGTAGGGGAAGGGGCTCAGCTCGCCGGTGCGCCGGTAGCCGCGCCGCTCGTACCAGGCGATCAGTTCCTCGCGCTGCCGGATCACCTGCATCCGCATCCGCTCGGCGCCCCACTCGGCGCGGACCGTCCGCTCCGCCTCGGCCAGGACCGCGCGGCCGACGCCACCCCCCTGCAGCAGCGGGCTGACGGCGAACATGCCGAAGTACGCCTCCGCACCACGGTGTTCGAGCTGGCAGCAGGCGACGAGAGCACCCTCCCGCTCGACGGCCAGCAGGATGCTCTTCGCGTCGCGGACGACCGCGGCGACACCCTCCGGGTCGGTGCGCTGCCCCTCGAGCAGGTCGGCCTCGGTGGTCCAGCCCGCCCGGCTCGCCTCACCCCGGTAGGCGGACTCCACGAGCGCGGTCAGAGCCGGGATGTCCGCCTCGGCGGCGCGCCGGAAGTTCAGGGGCAGCTCGCCCTGCTGTGCGGTGTCGCTCATGTCTGCCGACTCTATCCGGAGCACCGGGGAACTAGAGTGCGGGCATGGTGCATGCACTGAGCAGCCGGGTCCTGCTGCGGCCCACCGACCCGGACAGGTCGCGGGCCTTCTACGGGCGGACGCTCGGCCTGGAGATCGCCCGTGAGTTCGGCACCGGACCGGAGCGGGGCACCGTCTACTTCCTGGGCGGCGGCTTTCTGGAGGTCTCCGGGCGCAGCGCTGAGCCGCCCTCCCCCGCCCTCCGGCTCTGGCTCCAGGTCGCCGACGCGGCCGCGACGCACGAGGAGCTGCGCGCGGCGGGCGCGGAGATCCTGCGCCCGCCCGTCCAGGAGCCCTGGGGCCTGATCGAGATGTGGATCGCCGACCCGGACGGCCACCGGCTGGTCCTGGTGCAGATCCCGGCCGACCACCCGCTGCGCTACCGGCCCGGCATCTGAGCCCTCAGGAGCGGCGGGTCGGTCCGGTGGACGGCAGCAGCCCGGCGAGCACCGCGACGCCCTCGGCGACGGCCGAGGGGGTGGCCGCGGCGTAGCCCAGGACGAGGCCGGGGCGGCCGGGGCGCTGGGTGTGCCAGGACAGCGGCTGGGTCTTGACACCGTGCGCGAGGGCACGGGAGGCGAGCGCGGTGTCGTCGACACCGGCCGGGAAGGTGACGGTCAGATGCAGCCCCGCCGCGGCACCGTGCACGCGGGCCTGGGGCAGGTGGGTCCGGAAAGCCGCGATCATCGCGTCGCGACGGGCCCGGTGGCGGCGCCGGACGAGCCGCAGATGGCGTTCGAGTGCTCCCGACTCCATCAGCCTGGCGAGTGCGAGCTGCGGCAGGACGGCGTTGCCGAGGTCGGCGAAGCGTTTGGCGTCGGTCAGCGCCGCGCGGTGGTGGGCGGGCGCCAGCAGCCAGCCGACCCGGAGCGCGGGTGCCAGGAGTTTGGAGACGCTGCCCAGGTAGCAGACCCGCTCCGGCGCCAGCGCACCGAGCGCGGCCACCGGAGCCCGGTCGTAGCGGTGTTCGGCGTCGTAGTCGTCCTCGACGACCAGGCCGCCTTCGCCCGCCCAGCGGACCAGTTCACGCCGCCGCTCGCCGCCGAGCACCACGCCGGTGGGGAACTGGTGCGCAGGCGTCAGCAGGACGGCGGACACCCCGGAGGCGCGGAGCGCGTCGACGCGTACGCCGTCGCCGTCCACGGGAACGGGCGGGGTCTCCAGCCCCCAGCTGTGCAGATGCTGACGCGCCCCGAGGGAGGAGGGATCCTCGACGGCGAGCCGGCCGACGCCTTCGGCCCGCAGCACCTGCGCCACCAGACCGAGGGCCTGCGCGGTACCGGCGACGATGATGATCTCCTCGGGCGCGGCCGCGATACCGCGGTTGACGCGCAGCCACCCGGCGACCGCGCGGCGCAGTTCCGGGGCGCCGCGCGGGTCCCCGTACCCGAGGGTGCCGGCGGCCGCCTCGGCCAGCGCCGCTCGCTCGGCGCGCAGCCAGGCGGTACGGGGGAACGCCGCGAGGTCGGGGAGCCCCGGCGACAGATCGATCCGCGCCGGCGCGGCGCGGAAGGTGTCGAAGACGTCGGCCCGCGGCGAGGTGTCGAACATCCCGGCAACCGGGCGGGGCCCGGTGGTCCCGGCGGGGCCGCGCGCGCCGTTCAGCGGAGTGGCGGCCACCACCGTGCCCGAGCGGCCGCGGCCCACCACATGTCCGTCCTCGACCAACCGGCGGTAGGACTCGGTCACCACGCCGCGCGAGACCTTCAGGTCGGCGGCCAGCACTCGGGTTGCCGGCAGCCGGCTGCCGGTGGGCAGTCGGCCGTCGGCGATGGCACGTCTGATCTGTCCGACCAGCCAGTCGGACAGGCCGCCGCGCGGGGCCTCGTCGACGCTGAGCTGGAGGAAATCGGAGGCCGCCGGTGTGCCGCCGGCGTTTCCGGCCGCGGACTCCCCGGCCTCATCGGTCCTGTCGACCGGAGATCCTTTGGCTCTGTTCACCGGCCCATTGTGCCGGAAGGGTCGAGGCATGGAGTTTCTGCTGACCGCACTCGTCGTCGTACTGACCCCGGGCACAGGGGTGCTGTTCACCGTCGCCGCCGGGCTCACGCACGGCAGACAGACCAGCCTGGTGGCGGCCCTGGGCTGCACACTCGGCATCCTGCCGCAGGCGCTGGCGACGCTCTGCGGCCTGGCCGCACTGCTGCACACCAGTGCGGCGGCCTTCCAGGTCCTCAAGTACGCGGGCGCGGCCTATCTGCTGTGGATGGCGTGGGGCGCACTGCGGGACACCAGCACGCTGAGCGCACCGGACGAGCCGGGGAGCGCTCCGCACTCGGCGTCCCGGGTGATCGGGTCGGCCGTTCTGCTCAACTGCCTCAACCCGAAGCTGACGCTGTTCTTCCTGGCCTTCCTGCCGCAGTTCGTCCGGCAGGACGACCCGCACCCGGCGTGGCGCATGGCGGAACTCAGCGGCGTGTTCATGCTGCTGACGCTGCTGGTCTTCGCCGGCTACGGGCTGGCGGCCGCGGCCATGCGCGACCACGTCATCTCCCGGCCCCGGGTGGTCCGGTGGCTGCGCCGGTCGTTCGCCGGGGCGTTCGCCGCGCTCGGCGCCCGCCTCGCCTTCTTCTGACCGTCTCCCGCGGTCGGTCTCCGTACCACGGCCGGGGCCCGGGCCCACCTCTCCCACCGCTCCTCCGCGGGCCGGAACGGCGGCGGGTCAGCGGATCGGCATACCCGCGAGGGTGCGGGCGATGACCAGGCGCTGGATCTCGCTGGTGCCCTCGAAGATGGAATAGATGGCCGCGTCCCGGTGCATCCGCTCGACCGGGTACTCGCGGGTGTAGCCGTTGCCCCCGAGGAGCTGGACGGCCTGCGCCGTCACCTTCTTGGCCGTCTCGCTGGCGAACAGTTTGGACATGGAGCCCTCGGCGGACTCGAACCTGCGGCCCGTCACCCCCATCCAGGACGCGCGCCACACCAGAAGCCGGGCGGCGTCGATGCCGGTGCGCATGTCGGCGAGCTGGAAGGCGACGCCCTGGTTGTCGATGATCGGGCGGCCGAACTGCTCGCGTGTCCTGGCGTAGTCGAGCGCGACCTCGTAGGCGGCGCGCGCGGTGCCGACCGCCATGGCGCCGACGGCGGGTCGGGACGCCTCGAAGGTGGCCATGGCCGCGTTCTTGACCCGCTCGCCGCCGCCCTTCCCGGCCCGCTCGCGGGCGCGGGCGAGGCGCTCGTCGAGCTTCTCCTTGCCGCCGAGGAGGCAATGGCCGGGCACCCGGACGCCGTCGAGGACGACTTCGGCGGTGTGCGAGGCGCGGATGCCGTGCTTCTTGAACTTCTGGCCCTGCGAGAGTCCCGGGGTGCCGGGCGGGACGATGAAGGAGGCGTGCCCCTTGGATCCGAGGTCGGGGTCGACGCTGGCGACCACCACGTGGACGTTGGCGATGCCGCCGTTGGTCGCCCAGGTCTTGGTGCCGTCGAGCACCCACTCGTCGGTGGCCTCGTCGTACTTCGCGCGGGTGCGCATGGCGGCCACGTCCGACCCCGCGTCCGGCTCGGACGAGCAGAAGGCGGCGACCTTCACGTCCGCGGCGTCGCCGTACATCTGCGGCACCCAGGTTCCGATCTGCTCCTCGGTGCCGTTGGCGAGCACGCCGACCGCGGCGAGACCGGTGCCCACGATGGAGAGCGCGATGCCCGCGTCGCCCCAGAACAGCTCCTCCATCGCCATCGGGATGCCGAGGCCGGTGGGGTCGAAGTACTGCTGGGCGTAGAAGTCGAGCGAGTAGAGGCCGATCTTGGCCGCCTCCTGGATGATCGGCCAGGGGGTCTCCTCGCGCTCGTCCCACTCGGCGGCCGCGGGACGCATCACGTCGGCGGCGAATCCGTGGAGCCAGTCGCGGACTTCCTTCTGGTCGTCGTTGAGATCCAGGGCGAACTCGGTCTCGGCCATCGTCGGGGTCCTCCGCCTGTAGAGGTTAGTTACCATCGGTAATCCGCAGTCTGTTACCCGCGAGTAGGACCTGTCAACTCCGGCTCACCACCGCGTCCGTGCACGTGAGGGTGTTACGTTTCGGCGCGGCAGGAGCAGCGAACAGGGGCGGGGATGAGCACCATGGGGACTACACCGACAGACCGGACCGACCGGTCCGACCGGGCCCCCCGGACAGAGCACACCGGGCAGCGCCGCCGGGAGCTGCTGGAGGCCGCCGAGCGGGTCGTGCTCCGCGAAGGCCCCGGAGCTTCCATGAACGCGATCGCCGCCGAGGCGGGCATCACCAAGCCCATCCTCTACCGGCACTTCGGCGACAAGGGCGGCCTCTACCGCGCGCTCGCCTCCCGGCACACCGAAGCACTGCTGACCTCGCTGCGGGCCGCGCTCGACGCGCCCCGGGAGCGGCGCGAGCGCGTCGAGGCGACCCTGGACACCTATCTGGCCGCCATCGAGGCACACCCCCAGGTCTACCGGTTCCTGATGCATCCGGCCGAGGGGAGCTCATCCGGCGGCGAGCGAGGGTTCGACGTGGGCCAGCACTCGGCCCCGCTGCTACGGCAACTGGGCGAGGAACTGGGCGAGGTGATCGCCGAGCGGCTCGACCTGGGCCCGGAGAGCGAGCAAGTGGCCCGGGTATGGGGGCACGGCATCGTCGGCATGATGCACGCAGCCGGGGACTGGTGGCTGCGCGAGAAGCCCTGCGATCGGGCCCTGCTGGTGCGGCACCTGGCCGATCTGCTGTGGGGGAGGCTGGCCGCGGCGGGCGACCGGGTGGGAAGCGCCCGGTTCTGACGGCACCCACACGGCCCCGCTCCGGGACCGCCTGTGCGACGGCCGTCAGCCGCGGGCCGGTTCCTCCCGGTCCTGCGGAGCCGGAAGCGACCAGGGCGCCCTGCGCACCGCCCGCAGCGCCCGGCGCCGGGCCGGCCCGGTGAGCCGCTCGGTGTAGACGCGGCCCTCCAGGTGGTCGCACTCGTGCTGGAGGCAGCGCGCGAAGTAGCCGGTCCCCTCGATCCGCACCGGAGCCCCGGTCAGGTCCTCGCCCTCGACGACCGCCAGGTCGGCGCGCGGCGTGCGGGCCTCGAGGCCGGGCAGCGAGAGGCAGCCCTCGGGGCCGCGCACGGTCACTCCCCCGACGCGCACCAGCCGCGGATTGACCACATGGCCCCGGTGGCGCCGGTCCTCGTCGTCGGGGCAGTCGTAGACGAACACCCGCAGCGGCACCCCGATCTGGCAGGCGGCCAGCCCGACTCCGCGGGCCGCGTACATCGACGCGTACAGGTCCTCGACCAGCGCGGGCAGCGACCGGCGGGCGTCCCCGTCCACCGGACGGCCGGGGGTGTGCAGCACCGGGTCGCCGTAGGTGCGCAGCGGACGCACCGCACCCGTACTGCCGGGAATGAGGCCGCGTCGCATGCCCGCCAGCCTACGCCGGAGCCCGCGGTGCCGATCTTCCCAGGGTGGCGCGGTCAGGGGTGCGGCCGGATCTCGGTAGGCTTTCCTTCTACGCGAGGGGCAAGGAGGTTCACACACATGGCAGGCAACACGGAGCCGCTGTCGCCGCGGTCCCGGCTGGCCGTGACGGCGGGCAAGGCGGCCGCGGCGGTGTCGCGGGCTGCGGGCCGCGGCAGCGGGTCGGTGATCGGCGGCAAGGTAGCGCTCAGACTCGACCCCGACCTGTTGCAGCGGCTTGCCCAGCACCTGGATGTGATCCTGGTGTCCGCCACCAACGGCAAGACGACGACCACCCGGCTGATCGCCGAGGCGCTGCGCGCCAACGGCGAGGTGGTCTCCAACGCGCTGGGCGCCAACATGCCTGCCGGAATCACCTCGGCACTGGCCGGCGGCTCCAGCGCCCGCTACGGCGTCATCGAGGTGGACGAGAAGTACCTCTCCGGGGTGGCCAAGGATGTCACCCCCAAGGCCATGGCGCTGCTGAACCTCTCGCGTGACCAGCTCGACCGCGCCGGTGAGACCCGGATGCTCGCCGAGCGCTGGCGCGAGGGCCTCTCGGGGCAGCAGGCAGTGATCATCGCCAACGCGGACGACCCGCTGGTGGTCTGGGCCGCCTCCTCCTCACCCAACGTGGTGTGGGTCGCCGCGGGCCAGGAGTGGAAGGACGACGCCTGGTCCTGCCCGGCGTGCGGCGGGGTGATGCAGCGTCCCGGCGACGACTGGTTCTGCGCCGAGTGCGGCTTCCGCCGCCCGACGCCGGCCTGGGCGCTCTCCGGCGACCACGTCCTGGACCCGCACGGGGCGGCCTGGCCCATCCACCTCCAGCTCCCGGGCCGCGCCAACAAGGCGAACGCCGCCACCTCCGCGGCCGTGGCCGCCGCCTTCGGGGTGCCCCCGCAGGTGGCGCTGGAGCGGATGTACTCCGTCAAGGCCGTCGCGGGACGGTACGACGTGGTGCAGTACCAGGGCCGGGACATGCGGTTGCTGCTGGCCAAGAACCCCGCGGGCTGGCTGGAGACCTTCTCGCTGATCGACCCGCCGCCCACCCCGGTGATCCTCTCGGTGAACGCGCGCAGCGCCGACGGCACCGACACCTCGTGGCTGTGGGACGTCGACTACGGACGGCTGGCCGGGCACCCGATCTGCGTCATCGGCGACCGCAGGCTCGACCTCGCGGTCCGACTGGAGGTCGCGGGTGTGGACTTCCAGGTGTGCGAGAGCCCCGAGGACGCGGTACGCCGCTGCCCGCCCGGGCGGATCGAGACGATCGCGAACTACACCGCGTTCCAGGACCTGCGGCGCGCCGTCGGCAACTGATCACCCCTATCCTGGGGGTTCGGGCCTCGCACGCCCGACCCATTCGACCCGCTCAAGGAGACTGGCGGCATGAGTGACACGAGTCTGCGTCTGGTATGGGTCTACCCGGACCTGCTGAGCACGTACGGCGACCAGGGCAACGCGCTCGTGGTGGAGCGGCGGGCGCGGCAGCGCGGGCTGGACGTCCAGCGACTGGACGTCCGGTCCGACCAGCCGATCCCGACGTCCGGCGACATCTATCTGATCGGCGGTGGTGAGGACCGTCCGCAGCGGCTGGCGTCCGAGCGGCTGCTGCGGGACGGCGGTCTGAACCGGGCCGTGGACAACGGCGCCATCGTCTTCGCGGTGTGCGCCGGGTACCAGATCATGGGCCACGAGTTCGTCAACGACCTCGGCGAGCGCTCCGCGGGGCTCGGGCTGCTGGACGTGGTCAGCGGCCGCGGCGAGGCCGAGCGGTGCGTGGGCGACGTGCTCGGCGACGCCGACGAGCAACTGCGCCTCCCCCAGCTCACCGGTTTCGAGAACCACCAGGGCATCACGCACCTCGGCCCCGGGGCGCGCCCGCTCGCCCGGGTGCGGCTCGGCCACGGCAACGGGACCGGCGACGGGACGGAGGGCGCCTGGCGGGACACCGTCTTCGGGACGTACCTGCACGGACCGGTGCTGGCCCGCAACCCGCAGATCGCCGATCTGCTGATCAAGCTGTCGCTCGACGTGAACGCGCTGCCACCGACCGACGACACCTGGTACGAGGCACTGCGCCAGGAGCGGATCACCGCCGCGACACAGCCTGCCTGACCCGCCCGGCCGCTGTCCGGCCGGAATGCGGCACCGAACCGCCCGGGTCGGCCGCCCCCGTGCGGGCGGCCGACCCGGGCGGTTCTAGTCTGGTGCGGGCTTATCGGTCGGTTGCGGGAGAGTTCGGATGGATCACGGCGAGCACGGCATGACGATGGACCTGCCACCGTTCACGGTGGCGCGGGGTCTGGAGTTCACGGGTGAGCCCTTCTTCCTGGTCGGCTGCCTGCTCGCGCTCGCGCTCTACGGCTGGGGTGTGCTGCGGCTGCGGCGACGCGGCGACGCCTGGCCGGTGAGCCGCACGGTGGGCTTCGTGACGGGTGTGGCGACCGTGGCGCTGGTGATGTGCACGGGGCTCAACGACTACGGCATGGTGCTCTTCAGCGTGCACATGGTGCAGCACATGGTGATCAGCATGCTCTCGCCGATCCTGCTGCTGCTGGGCGCGCCCGTCACGCTCGCGCTGCGCGCCCTGCCCTCGGCGGCACGCAGCCAGGGGATGCGCCGGGGCCCCCGGGAGGCGCTGGTGGCCCTGCTGCACAGCCGCTACATGCGGGTGATCTCCCATCCCGCGTTCACCATTCCGCTGTTCATCGCCAGCCTGTACGGGCTCTACTTCACTCCGCTGTTCGACCTGCTGATGGGCTCCATGGTCGGGCACATCGCGATGATGGTGCACTTCCTCGCCGTGGGGCTGGTCTTCTTCTGGCCGATCATGGGTGTCGACCCGGGCCCGCACCGGCCCGGGTACGTGATGCGGATGCTGGAGCTGTTCGCGGGGATGCCGTTCCACGCCTTCTTCGGGATCGCGCTGATGATGGCCTCCGAACCGATGACGGAGACCTACGCGGACCCGCCCGCCTCGCTGGGGGTCAGCGCTCTCGCGGACCAGAACGCGGCGGGCGGGATCGCGTGGGCGTTCAGCGAGATCCCCTCGGTGCTGGTGCTGATCGCGCTGGTCTTCCAGTGGTACGTCACCGAGCAGCGGCAGGCCCGCCGCCGTGACCGCCGGGCCGACCGGGACGGCGACAAGGAGCTGGCGGCCTACAACGCCTATCTCGCCGCGCTGCAGACCAAGGGCTGACACGCGGGCTCCGGGGCAGGCCTTCCGGGGAGCGAAGGTGAGTTCCCGGGCCCGGGAGCCGGAGGGGTGCGGTCGACCGCCCCACGGCGCGCGGTGGCGCACAGGGCCCCGAACGGGTGACGATGGAAGTCGGCCGCGGCCCTGTGCGTGCGCGCCGTGCATCCCGGGGCCGCCGGGAGGAGGACGTTGTCATGGCTGGGTTGACGCGGATGCCGGTGTCCACGAAGGCGATGACCGTGTGCACGGTGGTGGGCCTGGTGGTGGTGACGGCCTACACCGCGGCGCTGGGGAGCAGCGGATGGCTGTGGTTCTGCTGGGTGGTGCTGGGGCTGGTCACCCTGGGTGTGTTCGCGACCCGGGACTGAGTGGGGCCCGGCCGGTCCCGGCCACGGGACGCGAGGGGCCGGGCCCGCACCCTTTCGGCAGGGTGCGGCCCCGGCCCCTCGCATGTCGAGGGCGACCGATGATCCGTCCGTCGGCGCCCGCCGCCGAGTTCGCCGCCGGTCAGCCCCCGGCGGCGAACTCGGCGAGCAGCGCGTTGTCGAACGCCTTGAGATCGTCCGGCTTGCGGCTGGTGATCAGCTTGTTGGTGCCGGCGTCGCAGACCTTGACCTGCTCGTCGACCCAGGTGCCGCCCGCGTTGCGGATGTCGGTGCGCAGGCTGGGGTACGAGGTCAGGGTGCGACCGCGCACCACGTCGGCCTCGATCAGGGTCCAGGGGGCGTGACAGATCGCGGCCACGGGCAGCCCCGCGTCGAAGAAACCCCTCACGAACCCGACGGCGTTCTTGTCGGTGCGCAGCAGGTCCGGGTTGGCGACGCCGCCGGGCAGCACGAGCCCGTCGAAGCGGGTCGGATCGGCCTGCGAGACAAGCTGGTCGACGGGGAAGGTGTCGGCCCGGTCCAGGTGGTTGAACGCCTGGACGGCCTCTCCGCGTGTGGAGAGCAGGACCGGTGTCCCGCCCGCCTGCTCGACGGCCTCCCACGGGTCGGTCAGCTCGATCTGCTCAGCGCCCTCGGGCGCGACGAGAAAGGCCACTCGCACGTGCCTCACGTCCCTTCCGTCGTCTCCGTCGTCTCTCGCGTGCGCACCTGCGGGTCCCCCGCCGAGCGGACACCTATGCCTCACCGCCCGGAATCCACGCCGCCCGGAATCCACGCCGGCCCCCGCCGGGGACATCCATGCCGGGCCCCGGTGGCGCCGGGCCGGCGCCGGACGAACAGCGGGAGGGCAGCGGGTGGAGGCCTCAGCCGGCCTCCCGCTGCCCGCTTCCGGGGGCTCCCGCCGCGTCGCCCGCCTCGGGGTCGTACTGCTTCCCGGACGGCAGCACCGGGTGGCGCCCCAGGATGAAGACTCCGACGACCACCGCCAGCAGTCCGATCACCTCGCCGGCCAGCGCGCCCGGCGTGAGCCGGATGGAGTCCCCCAGGAAGCCGATCCCGCAGGCGATCCCGGCCAGCGGCTCGGCCGCCGTGAGGGACGGCAGCGACATCCGCAGCGGGCCGCCCTCGAAGGCGCTCTGCACGAGCACCAGCCCGACCACGGCCAACCCGACGATGGTGTAGCCCTGCCAGCTCAGCAGCACACCGACCACCCCCGACGCGCTGTAGATGTCGCCGACGACCCGGGTCAGTGCATCCTGCAGACCGTAGAGTGCCCCGGCTGCGGCGGCCAGCAGCGGCGGCTCCTTGAAGAGTTCGAGGTGCCGCGCGATGAGCACGAGGACGAGCGCGATCCCGGCGAGGCCGCCGAACACCAGCCAGTGGCGCAGGGCACTGGCCTGGTACTCCGTGCCCTCCGGCCGGCCCGCCACGATGAAGGCGGTCACTCCCCCGCTGAGCAGCACCACCCCGGCCCAGCCCGACCAGCCCAACCGCTGGCTGCTCAGCCGCCGGGCGAACAGCATCGCGAAGAGCAGGTTCGTGGCCAGCAGCGGCTCGACCGTGGACAGGTGCCCCTTCATCAGGGCGAAGGCGCTGGTGAGCTGGCCGACCACCATGCTGGCGATGCCCAGCAGCCAGCGTGGAACCCGCACCAGGTCCAGGAGCAGCCGGAAGGAGAGCACATCGGCGGTGGGTGCGCGGGCGGCGGCGTCCTGTTGCAGCACGAAGCCCAGGCCGAGGAAGCAGGCGGCGACCAGCCCGTAGACGTAGACAGCCACGGGACGCCCCTTTCCACCGGCCGGACGGTACGCGTGCCGGTCGACCGCGCTCGCACGCGCGTCCGCCCCTGCGCCCGGGAACAGCGACCCCGAGACTAGACGGCCGCACCCGGCGGCACCACGCCACCCGCCCCGGTGGCGGGCGGTACGCCCCCTAAGCATGAAAGTCCCAGGTCCGAATGGCGCTTCAGCACCGTCGGCGCACGCCGGGAGGGCCGCCGTGCGCCGTGCACGTCCCGGCCCGGCGGAGCCGCCTATGCCTGCCGAGCCCGGGCCGAGGGCGGCTGTAGTCCCGGCGAGGATGCTGGCGCCCGGATGCCCGGGCCGAAGGGGCCACCGACCATGACGGGAGCCGGCGCGTGAGAGCGGAACCCTTTCCTCGGGAGCGGCGGCACACCGCGTACTTCCTACGGGGGATCCGTGGCTGCGCCCCGGTATTCCTGGGAGCGGAGGTCGACATGACCGCCGTGCGGCAGCACCGGCAAAAGGCCGGCGAGCAGGGCGGCAGCCCCTCGACCGTCGCCTACGTGCTGTACGCGGCCGCGCGTGTGCTGGCCGCGCATCCCGAGGCGAACGCCGCGTTCCGCGGCGGCATTCGGCCCCGTGTCGGCCACTTCGGCACCGTGGCTGCGAAGCTGACGCTGGACAAGAGGATGGGCGGGCGCCGTGTCGTCCTCTCGGCGGTGCTGCCGGACGTGCATCTGAGGAGCCTTCGGGACGTCGCCCGGAGCACGGCTCGCTTCCGCGACGGTGATCCGGAGTCGATGCCGGAGTTCGCCGGGGTACGGGCTCTGCAGCGGCTGCCGGGACCGCTGGGGCGGCTCGTCCACCGGGCGGGAACGCGGCCGCTGCGCCGCCGCCTCGCCACCACCGGCACGTTCACCGTCACCTCTTTGGGACACCGGCCCCTCACCTGGTTCCACTCCGTCGGCGGCACCACGGTCACCCTCGGCCTGGGCGCGGTCGCGGACCGCCCGGTGGTGCGCGGTGACGCCGTCATCACGGCGCCCGTGCTGCCGCTCTCCCTCACGTTCGACCATCGGGTGATCGACGGGGCCGAGGCGGCGGATGTGCTCGGCGACATCAAGCACGCGTTGGAGAACTTCGGCCGGCTCGGCCCGGAGGGCGGCGACGCCGCGGACGGAGAGGCACTCGGGTCCGGCCCGGCGGGCCCCGGCCGACAGGGTCCGTGAGGCTCACGTCCGGCAGGACACCCCGGGCGAACCCACCCGGAACGGAGGGGTGCGGTCTTTCGGCGGCCACAACTCCCCTCTCGTACCCTCCGGTTGGCCGCGCCCTCTAGGCTGGGAGACAAGGGCTTCCGATGCCCATGACATCCACACCTTCCGACGGAGTGCGTATGACCACGGCGTCCGGCAACGCGACCGGCCACCCCTCCTCCCCCGGTGCGCGCGCCGGCGGCACCGATCGCTGGCTGCGCCGCATGGCTGCCGCGCCGAACGCCCGTACCCGGCTGATCTGTTTCCCGCACGCCGGAGGTTCGGCCGGCTTCTTCTTCCCTCTCCTGAAGTCCCTGCCGGGCACCGTCGAGGCGTACGCCGTGCAGTATCCGGGGCGCCAGGACCGGCTGGCCGAGCCGTGCCTCACCTCGGTGGACGAGCTGGTCGACGCCGTCTGCGGGGTTCTGCGGCAGGAGCCGGCGATGCCCCTGGTGCTGTTCGGACACAGCATGGGGGCGACGCTCGCCTTCGAGGTGGCGCGGCGCCGGGAGCGGTCAGGTGCCGGGTCCCCGCTGGGGGTGGTCGTCTCCGGCCGTCGGGCGCCTTCGCTGCAGCGCACGGAGACCGTCCACCAGCGCGACGACGAAGGTCTCGTCGCCGAGATCCGCCGGCTGAGCGGCACGGACGACTCGCTGCTGGACGATCCGGAGATCCGCCGGATGTTCCTGCCGGCCCTCCGTGCCGACTACCGGGCGATCGAGACCTACCGCATGGCGCCCGGCCCTCCGCTCCGCTGCCCGCTGAGTGTCTTCGTCGGGGACGCCGACCCCCGCGTCTCCGTCGCCGAGGCGGAGGCGTGGCGCGACCACACGGACGGTGAGCTCTCTCTCCAGGTCTTCCCCGGCGGTCACTTCTACCTCAGCGACCGGCCCGAGGAGTTCTCCCACCGCCTCACCGCTGAGCTGAGCCGACTCTGCGGGTCCCTTCCCGGGCGGCGCTGAGCCTCCGGAGAGGGGACCCGGAGCCGACGTGCATCCCGGGTGTGCACCGGGTCGGCTCCGGTGCGGGGAGGCTGATTCCGCGGGATCGGCGTCCACCGGACGTCGCTCTCCGCAGGCGCTACGATCGTCCCCGATCAGATCACCTGATCAACGGTCAGAAGAGTCGGTGAGGAGTAAGCATGAGTCCGATCGGATCCGGTCGCGGACGGACGGTCGGCCGGCTGGGGCTCCACTCCCCCGTGGACCGGTCCGGCCTGGGGAAGACCCCCGCCGCGCCGAGCCGGCAGAGTCAGAGGTGACCCCTTGTTCTATTACGTACTGAAGTACGTGCTGCTGGGGCCGCTGCTGCGGCTCGTGTTCCGGCCCCGGATCGAGGGCCTGGAGAACGTGCCCGATGAAGGGCCCGCGATCGTGGCGGGCAACCATCTGTCCGTCTCGGACCACTTCGTGATGCCGGCGATCCTCCGGCGCCGGATCACCTTCCTGGCCAAGGCCGAGTACTTCACCGGGCCGGGGCTCAAGGGCCGGCTGACCGCGGCGTTCTTCCACAGCGTGGGCCAGATCCCGGTCGACCGCTCCGGAAAGGGCGCCGGGCAGGCGGCCATCGAGGAGGGGCTGGGAGTGCTGGGCAAGGGCGAGTTGCTCGGTATCTACCCGGAGGGCACCCGCTCCCACGACGGACGGCTCTACAAGGGCCGGGTCGGGGTGGCGGCGATGGCGCTCGGCGCCGGGGTGAAGGTGATCCCGTGCGCCATGGTGGGCACTTTCGAACTCCAGCCGCCGGGTCGCAAACTGCCCCGCATGGGTCGGGTGACCATCAGGTTCGGCGAGCCGCTGGACTTCTCGCGGTTCGCCGGAATGGAGCAGGAGCGCGCAGTGCTGCGGGCGGTGACCGATGAGATCATCCACGAGATCCTGCAGCTGTCCGGCCAGGAGTACGTGGACATGTACGCCCCCGACGCGAAGGCCGCGCAGGCCGCGGAAGGGGCCCGCGGCACGCAGCACGGGAGCAGCGGCGGCCGACAGCGCTGAGGTCCGGGCCCGGCGCGGCGGCACGGGCACCTGGGCGAGGTCGCAGCCACGCCGGGTGCGGGCCGGGCCCGAGGCCCGGCCCGCACCCGGGATCTGACTGTCGAGCACGCCGTTCAGCGGCGGACCGCCTCGGCGCCGGCGCCGAGATCCGTCAGGGCACCATCGTGGGCACTGCCGCGGCCTCGGCCTTCGCCGCCGCCTTGGCAGGCGACTTGACCGGCTCCGGGGTCGCGTGCGGAGCGCAGGTCACATCCTTGCGGTCGACGGTTCCCTTCAGGAGGTAGGCGTCGACGCGCTCGTTGATGCACGGGTTCTTCAGGTTGGTGATGCCGTGCGAACCCGCTCTCTTCTCCGTGATCAGGCGGGAGCCCTTGAGCCGCTTGTGCAGCTCGACACCGCCCGGGTAAGGCGTGGCGGCGTCCCGGGTGGCCTGGACCATCAGCACCGGATAGGAGGTCTTGGCGCGGATCTCCAGCGGCCGGTGCTGCTTGACCGGCCAGACGGCGCACGGGTAGTTCATCCACGCGTTGGCCCAGGTGAGGAAGGGGTACTTCGCATGCAGCCGGGTGTTGTCCCGGTCCCAGGTCCGCCACCTGCTGGGCCACTTGGCGTCGTTGCACTCGACGGCGTTGTAGACGGCGTTGCCGTTCTCGCTCGCCTTGTTGCCCGCGACATCCGACATGTCCGGTACCCCGGCATCGATCAGCGGCTGCTCGTCGCCGTTGAGATAGGCCGACCACACCGAGGCCACCCGGGCCCATGCCGAGTCGTAGTACGGCGCGCTCTGGAAGACGCCGAGCAGTTCGGCCGGGCCGACCTTCCCGCCGATGGGGTGCTTCTCGGCGGTGGCGCGCAGCTCCCGCCACGCCGCCTCGACCTTCTCGGGTGTCGAACCGATGCCGTAGACGTCGTCGTGCTCGGCCACCCACTTCTTCCAGTCGTTCCAGCGGGTCTGGAAGGCCACGTCCTGGTCGAGGTTGACGTCGTACCAGATCTTGCGCCGGGAGGGGTTGACGATGCTGTCGGTGATCATCCGGCGGATGTGGCGGGGGAAGAGCTCGGCGTAGACGGCGCCCATGTAGGTACCGTAGGAGACGCCGAGGTAGTTGAGCTTCTTGTCGCCCAGTGCGGCCCGGATCACATCCAGGTCGCGGGCGGCGTTGGGCGTCGTGAGCTGCGGCAGCAGCTGGCCGCTGCGCTCCTGGCAGCCGTCGGCGTACTCCTTGGCGAGCTTGCGCTGGGCCCGCTTGTCGGCCTCGCTGCCCGGGACCGGGTCCGCCTTGGGGGCCTTGACCCACTCCTGCGGGTCGGCGCAGGAGATGGGAGCCGAGTGCCCGACACCGCGCGGGTCGAAGCCCACGAAGTCGTAGGCGGTGGCGGCCTTCGCCCACAGCGGGTTCTTGTCCGGGATCCGGGCCGGGAAGTAGAGCCCGGAGCCGCCGGGGCCGCCGGGGTTGTAGACGAGGGAGCCCTGCCGCTTCGCCTTGCCGCCGGTACTGCGCGCCCGGTCGACGGCGAGCCGGATCTTCTTGCCGTTCGGCTTGGCGTAGTCGAGGGGAACGGTGACCCAGCCGCACTGGACGCCGTCCCTGATGCCCCAGTCCGCGGGGCAGTCCTTCCAGTCGATGCCGGCGCGTGCGGCCCGGGCCGCGGCCTTCTTGACCCCGCGCGCCTCGGCGGCGCCCGAGTGCCCGGCCGAGCGGGCCTGCGGGCCGCTGCCTTCCGCGACGGCGGACGGCACGGATATGAGCCCGGCCGTGAGGGCTCCGGCGGCGATGGTGCCGGCGGCGGCTATGGCCGCCTTCCGTCTGTTCACGTGTTCCCCTCCGGGTACTGCCGACAGTGACGGCGGTGGTCGTGGACCACGACAGTGATGGGCGACCACGGTGGTGGTCTTCAGAGGGGATCCTTCATCCTCGTCGGCGGTAGGGGACAGGGCGCCGGATCGTTCTTTACCAAGAAGTGAACGTCAGTGCGGAATCGAGGACACGACGCAGCCGGAGCGCGTCCGGCGCCACCGCGGTGACCAGCAGGGCGGGCCCCGCCAGCGGGGTGACGACGGCCGACTCCCCCGGGATGCAGGCCAGAAGCGGCTGCTCGTCCGTCTTCTCCGTGCCCACCAGCAGGAGTTGGCCCACGGCCCGGTGGCCACCCAGGACGGCGCCACCGTCCCAGCCAGGAGCTCCCGGCCCCAGGTCGAGCTCCTGGTCGAACAGCGGGCGTCCGCCGTACCGCACGGTGAGTCGGCTGCGCAGCCGTCCGGGCTCCTCCCCGGCGCGGCCCAGCCCACCGCGCGGGCGGTGGACGGCGAGCGGCCCGCGGGTCAGAACAGGAAATAGCGCTGAGCCATGGGCAGGGATGCGGCAGGTGCCGGGTCGACCGGGGTGCCGTCGATGGTGACGGTGAAGGTGTCGGGGTCGACGCGTACGTCCGGTCGGGCGTCGTTCTGCCGCATGTCGGCCTTGGTGACGGGACGGGTGTCGCGGACGGCGACGAACCGCTTGGAGAGGGGAAGCCGGTCCGGCAGCCCGTCGTCCAGAGCGGTCTGCGTCACGAAGTTCACGGAGTTCGCACCGGGAGCGCGTCCCGTCCCGCCGAACATCCGGCGGGGCAGCACCGGCTGCGGAGTGGGGATGGAGGCGTTGGCATCCCCCATCTGCGCGGAGGCGATCTGCCCGCTCTTGAGGACGAGTTGCGGCCTGACCCCGAAGAAAGCCGGGTCCCACAGCACCAGGTCGGCGAGCTTGCCCGGCTCGACGGAACCGATCTCCGCATCCATGCCCTGCGCGACGGCGGGGTTGATCGTGTACTTGGCCACGTAGCGGCGGGCGCGCAGGTTGTCGGCGCGGGTGTCGCCCGCGAGGGCGCCGTACCGCTCCTTCATCACATGCGCCGTCTGCCAGGTGCGCAGCACCACTTCACCGATACGGCCCATCGCCTGCGCGTCGGAGGAGATGATCGAGGTGACTCCTCCCCCCGGATAAATCCGGGGGGGCTTCTCCTGTCGGTGGCTTAGGCCACGTCGGGAAGGACCAGCCCGGCCCTGAGTGCGACGTTCCAGGCGCCTACACGGTCCGCGTGGTCGCGGTGCCCGCATGAGGTGCACTGGAACTTTTCGCCGTCGCGGTTCTCGCCGTTCACGTGCCCGCATTCGGGGCAGGTGCGGGAGGTGTTGCGGGGGTCCACCGGGATCAGTACACGAGCGGCGCTTTCAGCCTTCTGCGCGAGGATGCCCAGGAACACCCCCCAACCCGCGTCAAGGATGCTGCGGTTGAGTCCGGCTTTCGAGGCGGCACCGTTCGGCAGGAACGCGCCGGGCGTCTCGGGGTCGGGCTTCGGCTTGGGGGCGCGAACCATGTTCGCGATGTTCAGCCGCTCGTGCGCGATCTGGTCGTAGTCGCGGACCAGGGCGAGCGCGGCTTTGTGTGCGTGGTCGGTGCGTTGACGGCGCACCTTGCGGTGCAGCCCCGCGACCTTTTCCACTGCCCGGCGGTGCTTTGCGGTGCGGTTGGCCCGCTTGCGTCGGGGGAACGCCTTGAGCGCCCGTTGGGCGTCGGCGAGGGCTTCGGCGTTGCGCTTGCCGTGCCGGGGGTTGGCGACGTGAGCTCCCTCGGAGGTGGTGAGGAAGTGCGTGACGCCCATGTCGATGCCGGTCACCGCGCCCGTGGCGGGCAGCGGCTCGGCGGGCACGTTGTCGCAGGCGAGGACGACGTACCACTGTCGTCCCTCACGCTTGATGCTGACTGTTTTGACGCGGCCTTTCACGGGGCGGTGCTGGTGGACGCGGACATGTCCGACGCCCTGGAGACGTACGCGGGTTACGGGATCGTGCGGGGTGGAATCCCACCGGCAGCCGTCGCCGTCCTTGGGGAAGTCCACGGTGTCGAACCAGTTGACGCCCCGGAACCGGGGATAGCCGGGCTTCCCTCCGGCCTTCACGCGCCGGAAGAACGCGGCGAACGCCTTGTCCAGGCGCCGCAAGGTGGCCTGCTGGGACGAGAAGGACCAGCGGCCCTGGCGTTCCGGGTCGAACGCCCGGATCTCCTTGAGCTGACCGGACTGCTGCCCGTACTTGATGCTCGTCTTCGAGGTGTGCCGGTAGGCGTCGCGGCGTTCCTGCAAGGCGCCGTTGTAGAGGGAGCAGTGATCACGCAGCATCTCGCCTAGCGCCTGCGTCTGGCAGACGGTGGGGCGTAGGAGGAACTTGTAGGCGCGTATCACGCCTGCCCCTCCTTCTGCTTCTTCGTCCAGGGCCGTTCCCACTGGGTGTTGATGTACTTCTCCACCGTGTCCGCGCTGACCGCGCCGACCGAGGCGACGAAGAACGACGACGACCACAGGGTGGGCATCCGGCTCTTGAGGTGCGGGAACTCTTCGCGCAGCACGCGGGAGGTGAAGCCCTTGAACTGGTTCGCCACGTAGGAGGCGGAAGCCTTCGGCTCGTGCTTGACGAACAGGTGTACGTGATCGGGCATCACCTCAAGGGCGATGATCTCCCAGCCCTTCTCGGCCGCCTTCTGTTCGATCAGCTCACGCAACCGGACCGCGACCCGGCCGCCAAGAACCCGGCGGCGGTACTTCGGGCACCACACCACGTGCAAGCCCAAGTTGTACACGCCGCCGGAGTACCGGCGAACCTTCCTGGCCACAGTCACGCGATCACTATACACGCGCCACGCATCTAGCTGAGGTCAACAGTGCAGACCCGTGGGCACAGTTGAGGTCAGAGCAGCCCTGAGAAGCGATTCCCCCCATGCCTAAAGGCACGGGTCCCCTCGCTAGCTATCCGATGGCACCGAGGTCGTGGAGCGTGTCCTCGGCGGCGATGGTGCTGGGCCGGATGCGGGACTCGGCGAACGCGAGATCCTCGTGCACGGCCGGGTTGAGGTGGTGGCAGACCATCAGCATGTCGAGGTGTTCCTCGACGGTGTTGACGGTGTGCGGCCGGGTGGGGTTGGTGGAGGAGGGCAGCACGTTGGGCTCGGCGACCACGGTGATGATGTCCGGCGCGTGCCCTCCGCCCGCGCCCTCGGTGTGGTAGGCGTGGATGCCGCGTCCGCCGATCGCGGCCAGGGTGTCGCCGACGAAACCGGCCTCGTTGAGGGTGTCGGTGTGGATGGCGACCTGGGCGCCGGTCTCGTCGCAGACCGACAGACAGGCGTCGATGGCGGCCGGGGTGGCACCCCAGTCCTCGTGGATCTTGAACCCGACGGCTCCGCCGCGGAGTTGGGCGAGCATGGCGGCGCGCGAGACGGTGTTGCCCTTGCCGAGCAGTCCGACGTTGACCGGCAGCCCGTCCATACCCTCCAGGGTGCGGGCGGTGTGCCAGGCGCCCGGGGTGACGGTGGTGGCCTTGGAGCCCTCGGCCGGTCCGGTGCCGCCGCCGACGAGCGTGGTGATTCCGGCGGCGAGCGCCTCGTCGGCGAGTTGCGGGCAGATGAAGTGGACATGCGCGTCGACGGCACCGGCGGTGAGGATCCTCCCGTTGCCCGCGATGATCTCCGTTTCGGGGCCGATGATCAGATCGGGATGGACGCCGTCCATCGTGTCGGGGTTTCCGGCCTTGCCCAGGGCGGCGATCCGTCCGTCGCGGATGCCGACATCGGCCTTCACGACACCCCAGTGGTCGAGGACGAGCGCACCGGTGATCACGGTGTCGGGAGCACCCTCGGCCCGGGTGGTGCGGGCCTGCCCCATGGACTCGCGGATCACCTTGCCGCCGCCGAAGACCGCCTCGTCACCCGCGCGTCCGGGCCCGCCGCACAGGTCGTCCTCGATCTCGACGAGGAGAGCGGTGTCGGCAAGCCGTACGCGGTCGCCGGTGGTGGGGCCGAACAGGTCGGCGTAGGCGGCGCGGGAGAGTTCACGCATCGAGGGGGCCTCCCGCGGTCGAGCGCAGTCCGGCGACGATCCGCCGACCGCCGATGGGCACGAGATCGACCTCGACCGGGATGCCGGGTTCGAAGCGGACGGCGGTGCCCGCGGCGATGCCGAGGCGTCTGCCCCAGGCGGCCTCCCGGTCGAAGTCCAGCCCGGGGTTGGCCTCGGCGAAGTGGTAGTGGGAGCCGACCTGGACGGGCCGGTCGGCTGCGTTGAGCACGGTCAGCCGGGTGGTCTCGGCGTCCGCGTTGAGGGGCACCGGTTCCTCGGCGAACCGGATCTCTCCGGGGATCATGGTGTGGCGCCTCCTCGCGCGGTCGGGAGCGGTCAGGAAACCGGGTCGTGCACGGTGACGAGCTTGGTGCCGTCCGGGAAGGTCGCCTCGACCTGGACGTCGTGCAGCATCTCCGGGATGCCGTCCATGACGTCCTCGCGGGCCAGGACCGTGCGACCGGATTCCATGAGTTCGGCGACGCTCCGGCCGTCGCGGGCGCCCTCGAGCACGTGCGCCGTGATGAGGGCGACGGACTCGGGGTGGTTCAGCCGCAGTCCGCGCTCCCGGCGTCGCCGGGCGACGTCGGCCGCGACGTGGATGAGCAGCCGCTCCTGTTCGTGCGGGGTCAATTGCATTGTCTCCACCTCACCGTCGTCACCGGGCCCGGAAACACCCTGGTCACTCGCGGCGACGACCACGCCCGGTAGGTGTATCACACATCGGATTGTGTGCCGCCGACGGATCCGGAGAGTACGGCAGGGCCGTTTCAACGGCGTTAACCCACTTCGCCTCCGTCAACTCCCCGATCACGGCACGCCCCGGCGGTGCACGCACCCCGGATCCTGGCCGCCGCGTCGACCTGCGGAGAGCAGGGCCGAGCCGATGCCGCCCGGACCGAGCGGGAGCCTCAGGGTCGGCACTTGCACCTGCCACGACCGGAGCAGCACGAGGCCGGATCCGCGGACGGGAGCGGACCCACGCCCCCGGTTTCCGCAACCCTCTGTCCGATATGCGCTCTTGACGGGGACGACTCCTCCCCCTGAATCTCATGTCCACGTCACATCGCACCACTTCGTGTCGCCGCTCCGGGCGACACCCCGCCGACTCGGCGGTCCCCCACACCCCCCACACATCGGAGCTCACAGTGATACGCGGACACCGCAGACCGCAGCACCGTGCCGCCCTCGCCGCCGCGGCGAGCGCCGCACTGACACTCGCTCTCCTCGGCGCGGCCGACGGGACGGCACTGGCCGCTCCCGACGGCGCCGGAGCACGGGCGGCCCAGGCGCCCGACATCGACGTCGCGGCCGTCCAGCAGGACCTCCAGGAGCTGCAGTCGGTCGCCGAGGCCAACGGCGGCAACCGGGCTCACGGCAGCCCCGGCTACCGGGCCTCGCTGGACCACATACGCGCGAAGCTGGACGCCGCCGGATTCGAGACCAGCGTCCAGGAGTTCACCAGCGGCGGCGAGACCGGCTACAACCTGATCGCCGACTGGCCCGGAGGTGACACCGGGTCGACCCTGATGACCGGTGCCCATCTGGACTCGGTCCGCTCCGGACCCGGCATCAACGACAACGGTTCGGGTTCCGCCGGGATACTGGAGACGGCGCTGGCCGTCTCCGCCGCGGACCTGGAGCCCGCCAAGCACCTCCGGTTCGCCTGGTGGGGAGCGGAGGAGCGGGGACTGGTCGGATCCGGCCACTATGTCGACAGTCTCTCGGAGGGCGAACTCGGCGAGATCGACACCTATCTGAACTTCGACATGATCGGCTCACCCAACGCGGGCCACTTCGTCTACGAGGACGACGCCGCCGTCGAGTCGGTCTTCGCCGACTGGTTCAGCTCCAAGGGCATCGAGACGGAGGCGTCCGAGGAGACCAACGGGCGCAGCGACCACGCCTCGTTCAAGAGCGCGGGCGTCACCGTCGGCGGAACCTTCACCGGCGCGGGCGAGCGCAAGACCCAGGCGCAGGCGGACAAGTGGGGCGGCACGGCGGGTCAGCCGTACGACCCGTGCTACCACTCGGCGTGCGACGACACCTCGAACGTCGACGAGAAGGCACTCGACCTGCACAGCGACGCGATCGCCCACGCCGTCTGGAAGCTCAGCTCCTGACCGAATCGGTCCGGGGGCTCAGCTCCTGACACACGGCCCCCACGGGCTCACCCTCCCTGGCCCGGCCGCCGGTCTCCGGCGGCCGGGCCGCGGTGCTCCGCGGCGATGCCGAACCGCCGCGCCTCCCCGGACACCGCGCCACCGGTCTCCCGGATCCCGGAGACGGTGCTGATGATCTCCTCCGACGCCTGCTGGTCCTGGTCGGCGGCCTCCAGACGCTCCAGATCCGCGGCCGAGACCAGCGCCGCGAGCGGCTTCCCGTGCCGGGTGACCACCACCCGCTCCTCGCCGTAGACGACCCGATTGATCAGCTCCGCCAGTTCGGCCCTCGCCTGCGTCACCGGAATCTCGTAAGCCATGTCCGCCATTCTAGGGCCGCCCACGGAACCGCAGGTCAGAGCTGGTATGCGGCGTACCGGGGGAAGAGTGTGGGCTGTCGGCACGGACCCGGGAGCCGGGCCGGGGTGCTTCGCCCGCAGCGGAATGCCCCCTGCGCAGGGGGCTGTTGGCGCCCGCTCATGGCACGCTACTCAACGTACATTCTGTACGTCCTGTACGTTTCTCGCGTGAGAGTGGAGTGCGACGCCATGCGGAACCAGCCACCAGCACCGACAGCCCGGTACGTCCTGCCGGAGTTCACCGAGCGCACCAGCAGCGGGACGCGGACGTTGGATCCGTACGCGAAGCTGCTCCAGGAACGGATCGTCTTCCTGGGCAGCCCGATCGACGACACCTCCGCCAACGACGTGATGGCACAGTTCATCCACCTCGAGCACGCCGCGCCGGACCAGGACATCTCCCTCTACATCAACTCACCGGGCGGCTCGTTCACGGCAATGACCGCGATCTACGACACGATGCGGTTCGTCAGCTGCGACATCGAGACCGTGTGCCTGGGACAGGCGGCCTCGGCCGCCTCCGTGCTGCTGGCGGCCGGGGCCCCGGGCAAACGGCTCGCGCTGCCGGGCGCGCGCATCCTCATCCACCAGCCGTCGCTTCCCGAACCCGTGCGCGGGCAGGCCGACGACCTCGAGATCCAGGCACGGGAGATGGCGCGCACCCGCGAACTGCTGGAGGAGCTGTACGCGCGCCACACCGGCCGGCCCCGCGACCGCATCAGCCAGGACCTCGAACGCGACACGATCCTCACGGCGCGGCAGGCCGTCGACTACGGCCTCGTCGACCGGCTGACCGCCACCCGCAAGCCGGCCCTCTCCCCGGCGCGGGGGTGAACCGGGGTGCCCCGCGACTGGCCGCCGGGCCTGCCGCCGCTGCCCGCGCTGACCCGTGCCGAGAGCGAGGTGGTCGACGCCTATCTGGAGGCGCTGGACCTGGTCGGCCGGATCAACCCGGCGCGCGGCCGCGACACCTACGGAGCACTGCGCGCCGCGCAGGGTCTGGCGAGCAAAGCGGTCCGACTGCGGGACGCGCTGGCGCTGATGCACGAACGCGGCGAGAGCACGCTGCACGCCACGACGCTGGAGCGGGCGCTCCGAGTACTGGACGGCGACCGGCGCGCGGAGCGGGTCCTGCTCCCGGCGCCGGAGCCGGGCGAGCCCGGCGGCTGAGGCAGCAGCACACAGCCGGCGCCTGCCGACCGGGATCCGGCGGCGTGCGGCGGCGCCCGAAATCCGGATGACGGCCGTGGCCCCGGTGGCTACGGTCCGGGTATGAACGCTGCTCTGGTGACCGTCTCCCCGCCCCCCGCGTAGGGCGGGCGGCCACGCGCGACCGCCGCGGCGGACGGACAACCTCCGCCGCGGGGGTCGGTGGTGCCCGCGCACGGGTCCATTCACCGACCTCTCCTCACGCGGAGCACATTCGTGTCGACTTCTTCCGCCGGTTCGACCGGCTCCTTCGGCCTGCCCGTCGGGCAGGGCCTGCTCTTCCTCGCCGCAGCCGGTGCCACCTGGGGCACCACGGGTGCGGCAGTCGATGTCCTCCACTCCTCCAGCGACCTGGGACCGCTGGCGATGTCCTTCTGGCGCTACGTCGGCGGCCTGGCCCTGCTGCTCGTGGGCCGGGCGCTGCTGCGGCGGCGGCCGGCCCGCCCCGGCCGGCCCGGCCGCGACACCCCGGCGCGCGGCCGATCCCGGTACGTGGTGCGGCTGTCGACCGGCCTGTGCATGGCCCTCTTCCAGACTGCCTACTTCGCCGCCGTACCGGCCACAGGGGTGGCCGTCGCGACGATCGTGACGCTGGGCGCGGCACCGGTGTTCGTGACCCTGGGCGCCCGGGTCGTGCTGCGGGAGCGGCTGGGCCGGGGCGGGATGTGCGCTGTCGCCGCCGCACCGGCCGGGCTCGCCGTCCTCGTGCTGGGCGGGGGCGGTGGCGAGGTGCGGCCGGCCGGTGTCACGCTCGCCCTGCTCTCCGCGGTCTCGATCGCGGTCTCGGTGCTGCTGGCCCGATGGGTGGGCAGTACCGGTTCGCCGGAGAGCGCCTTCACCCTCACCGTGTGGTCGCTCGGCGTCGGTGCGGTGGCGCTGCTGCCGTGCGCGGCCGTGGAGGGGGTGCTGCCGCACACCGGGGAACCGCTCCGGGTGGCACTGCTGCTCCTGTATGTGGGAGCGGTGCCGACGGCGCTGGCGTACCCGCTCTACTTCGCGGGTGCGGCCGTCGTCCGCGCGGCCACGGCGTCGGTGGTCATGCTGATCGAACCCCTCAGCGCGACCGTCCTCGCGGTGGGGCTGCTCGGGGAGCGGCTGACCCTGCCGATGCTCCTGGGCGCCACGGTGCTGCTGGCCGCGGTGGTGCTGCTGACCCGGGCGGAGACGGCACGCACCGCCTGCTGAGCGCCCGCTTCTGACACGGCGCTGGGCTCCGGCGGATGGACACGCTGGCGAAGATCCTCAAGTCGGCCGCACAGGGCGGATTCCCGCCGTCCGACGGCGGACTGACCGTACTCCCCCAGCCCTCGCCCCGGGACGCGGGGGTACTGGCACTGACCGGACACTCGGTCGTCTTCGCCGACGTACCGCCGGAGTGGGTGCGGCGCCAGGTGCCGCCCGACGACCTCGGCGCACCGATGGGGCCGCCCTTCCTCAGCGCACTGTGCGGCAGGACCGGCCGGGAGGCGGGCAGCATCGACGTGCTGCTCGTCCTCCCGCCCGGCACCGGTCCCGCACCGCATCGCGAGGAACCACGGGACACGCGAGCCCTGGTCGGCCCGCCGGACCGGGCACACCCCCGGGTCGCCGACGCCCTGGCGCACCGTTCGCACGTCCGTGTCCGGACGACGGCCGACGGGGGCACGCTGGTGACCGGAAGGGGCGTGGCCGGGCGGTGGGAGGTGGCCGTCGAGGTCGAGCCCTCGGCACGTGGTGCCGGGCTCGGCCGGGCGCTGGCGGCCACGGCCCGCGCCCTGGTGCCGCCGGACGAGGCGCTGTGGGCGCAGGTCGCGCCCGGGAACGCGGCGAGCCTGCGGGCGTTCCTCGCCGCGGGGTTCGTCCCGGTCGGTGCGGAGGTGCTGCTCCGGCCTACGGGCGACGGCGCCGAGACCGCCGGGTGACGGACCCTGCGGGCGCGTTCTCCGAGTCCGTCCGCCCTACGCGGCCGCTCACCCCGCCGGCAGCGGCAGCCAGGGAATCTCCACCCAGATGGTCTTGCCGCCGTCGGGCGCGGGCGCGATCCGCACGGTGCCGCCGGACTCGGCGGTCAGCGTACGGATGATGATCAGTCCGCGCCCGTGGTCCTGCTGTGCCGCGGCCGGGAGCCGCAGCGGCCTGCCCGGATGGCTGTCGGTGACGCCCAGGCGCAGCCGTTCGGTCTGCTCCAGGCGCAGATCGACGGTGAAGGTGGGCGACCTGCCGAAGGTGTGCTGGACGGCGTTGGTGGCGAGTTCGGAGACGATCAGGCGGAGCACGTCCATGGCGTCCGCGCCGTCCGGCAGCCCCCACGCGCGAAGGGCGTCGGTGACATGCCGGCGCGCGGCCGTGACGGAGGCCGGCGCACTCGGCAGGGTGATCGTCGCTTCCTGATGATCCGCCATGGCGAGGCCGTCCCTTCCCGGGGCCGTCGGCTCCTCGGTCGCGCGGCGGCGGGCGTTCCGCGCCCGCCCGGGAAGCGCGGGGAGCGCCCCGGGAACCGCTGCGCGACAGCGTGCCACTCCGCACGGCGCAGTGCGCCCGATCGCCCTGCCTGCCGGGAGTTGTGTCGCCCGAAGCGGTGAACTCTGCCGCGCCCGGCCCAAGGCAACTCCGCCGAGGGCGTATCACGGCTGCCCGCACGGATCGGGCATGCCGGAACCGCGGGCGCGGCCGGTATCGGGAACCGCCTCAGCCGGCGCGCGGCGCCGCGGCGATCACGGTGTCGGCCGCTTCGGCCAGCATCTGCTCGGTCAAGTCGCCACGGGCGGTCAGCCGCAGCCGCGAGATGCCGTCGGGGACGGACGGGGGCCGGAAGCAGCCGACCTGGATGCCCGCGGCACGGCAGGCGGCCGCCCACGCCACCGCGGCCTGTGGCGAGGGGGCATGTACCGAGACGACGGCGGCGTCCGGTCGGGTGGCCTCCAGTCCGGCGGCGGCCAGCCGGGCGTGCAGCTCGGCGGCGACGGCCCTGGTGCGGGCCGCGCGCTCGGGCTCCGCACGCAGCAGCCGCAGGGCGCCGAGCGCGCCACCCGCCGCTGCGGGGGCCAGCCCGGTGTCGAAGATGAACGTCCGGGCGGTGTTCACCAGGTGCTCGATCACGTGCGCGGGACCCAGGACCGCGCCGCCCTGACTGCCCAGCGACTTGGACAGGGTGACGGTCGCGACCGTGCCGGGCCTGCCGGCCAGCCCCGCCGCCCGGGCAGCGCCCCGGCCGCCGTCGCCCAGTACGCCGAGGCCGTGCGCGTCGTCCACGAGCAGACCGGCTCCCGCCGCCGAGCACACCGCGGCCAGCTCGGCCAGCGGTGCCGCGTCACCGTCGACGGAGAAGACGGAGTCGGTGACCACCAGCGCCGGCTCCCCCGCTGCCTGCCGGGGGCGCCCCGCCAACTCCTTGGCCACGGCTTCCGGATCGGCGTGCGCGGCGACGGCCGTGCGGGCGCGGGAGAGGCGGCAGCCGTCGATCAGCGAGGCGTGGTTGTGTGCGTCGGAGACCAGCAGCCCGCCGCCGCCCGGCGCGTTGGTGAGCGCGGTGACCGCGGCGAGGTTCGCGGCGTACCCGGAGGAGAGGACGAGTGCGGCCTCGAAGCCGCAGAAGTCCGCCAGCTCGGACTCCAGCCGTGCGTGCAGTTCGGTGGACCCGGTCACCAGGCGGGAGCCGCTCGCTCCGGCGCCCCAGCGGCGCGCCGCCTCGGCCGCGGCATGGACGACGTCCGGATGCCGGGAGAGACCCAGGTAGTCGTTGCCCGCCAGGTCCAGCAGCGGGGAGTCGGCGGGCCGGGGTGCCAGGGTGCGCAGCAGCCCTGCCGCGCGGCGCCTCCGGAGTGCCTCGGCGGTCCACGCGAAGGGGTCCTGGGACATGGGAGCTCTCTTCGGTCACCCGCGCCGCCGCCCGGGCGGCGGGAGCGCCCGGCGGGATGCGCGGCCTGGATGTTTGTAGGCAGTCAATAGAACCTAACCTGCCATAACGCCGGTCGACGTGTGACAACATCCACACCTCGCTCAAGCGGTCTTGTAGGCTTCCTCCATTACCCAGCAGGGTCGCATGGGCAAGGATCGTGCCCATGGACGACCTGCTGAACTCACTGGTGAACAAGGGGCTCCGCGGCGAGACGCCCACCCGGGACGAAGCACTCGCGGTGCTGCGGACCACCGATGACGACCTGCTCGACGTGGTGGCAGCCGCCGGAAAGGTGCGCCGTCGCTGGTTCGGGAAGCGGGTGAAACTCAACTACCTGGTGAACCTCAAGTCGGGGCTGTGCCCGGAGGACTGCTCCTACTGCTCCCAGCGGCTCGGTTCCGAGGCCGGGATCCTCAAGTACACCTGGCTCAAGCCCGAGGAGGCCGCCGAGGCCGCCGAGGCAGGGGTGCGGGGCGGCGCCAAGCGGGTCTGTGTGGTGGCCAGCGGCCGCGGCCCCACCGACCGCGACATCGACCGGGTCTCCAGGACGATCGGGGCCATCAAGGGGCGGAACGAGGGCGTCGAGGTGTGCGCCTGCCTCGGTCTGCTCTCCGACGGCCAGGCGGAGCGGCTGCGCCAGGCGGGGGCCGACGCCTACAACCACAACCTCAACACCTCGGAGTCCACCTACGGGGACATCTGCACCACGCACACCTACGAGGATCGGGTGGAGACCGTCAAGCAGGCCCGTGGTGCCGGGCTCTCACCCTGCTCCGGTCTGATCGCGGGTATGGGCGAGACGGACGAGGACCTGGTCGAGGTGGCCTTCTCGCTGCGCGAACTGGACGCGGACTCGGTGCCGGTCAACTTCCTGCTGCCGTTCGAGGGCACGCCGCTGGCCGAGGAGTGGAACCTCACGCCGCAACGGGCGCTGCGCATCCTGGCGATGGTGCGGTTCGTGTGCCCGGACGTGGAGGTGCGGCTGGCCGCCGGACGCGAGGTGCACCTGCGGTCGCTGCAGCCGCTGGCGCTGCACCTGGCCAACTCCCTCTTCCTGGGCGACTACCTCACCAGCGAGGGGCAGGCGGGCAGGGCCGACCTGGAGATGATCGCGGACTCGGGCTTCGAGGTGGAGGGCGCGGAGACGACCACGCTGCCCGAACACCGGCGCGGGGAGTCCGGCTCCGCCCCGCACGAGCGGGTCGCGGTACGGCTGCGGGGCACGGGGACGGAGCTGCCGCCCAATGCGTGAGGGCACCATGACGGCGGCGCCCGCCCGAGGGTGCGCCGCCACCGGGGAACTCCTCGCGCTGGACCGGCAGCATGTGTGGCATCCGTACGGGCCGATGCCCGGGACCGCGGAGCCGCTGGTGGTGGAGTCCGCCTCGGGGGTGCGGCTGCGGCTGGCCGAACCCGCGCACGGACAGCGGGAGCTGATCGACGGCATGTCGTCCTGGTGGTCGGCCGTGCACGGCTACCGGCACCCGGTGCTCGACGAGGCCGTGCGCGACCAGCTCGGCCGGATGAGCCATGTGATGTTCGGCGGGCTGACCCACGAGCCGGCGGTGCGGCTGGCGGCGCGGCTGGCCGAGGTGGCGCCCGGCGATCTGGAGCACGTCTTCCTGTCGGACTCCGGTTCGGTCGCGGTCGAGGTCGCCGTCAAGATGTGCCTGCAGCACTGGCGTTCGCTGGGGCGTCCGGAGAAGCGCCGGCTGCTGACCTGGCGCGGCGGCTACCACGGGGACACCTGGCAGCCGATGTCGGTGTGCGACCCGGAGGGCGGGATGCACCATCTGTGGTCCGGTGCGCTGCCGGTGCAGGTGTTCGCCGACGCGCCGCCGGCCGGCTTCGCGGCGGAACCCGACCCGGCCTACGTGGCGCACCTGCACGAGCGGATCGGGCGGCACGCACACGAGTTGGCCGCCGTCGTCGTCGAACCGGTGGTGCAGGGCGCGGGCGGGATGCGGTTCCACTCCCCCGGGTACGTCCGGGCGCTGCGCGAGGCGTGCGACGCGCACGGCGTGCTGCTGGTGCTGGACGAGATCGCCACCGGTTTCGGCCGCACCGGGGAGCTGTTCGCGGCCGACCACGCCGGGGTGGTCCCCGATGTGCTGTGCCTCGGCAAGGCGCTGACGGGCGGATATCTGTCGATGGCGGCCACGCTGTGCACGCCGCGCGTGGCGGAGGGGATCGCGCGCGGCTCGGTGCCGGTGCTGGCGCACGGTCCGACGTTCATGGGTAACCCGCTGGCGTCCGCCGTCGCGGGCGCCTCGCTGGATCTCCTGCTGTCCCAGGACTGGCGGGCGCGAGTGCGGCGGGTGTCCGAGGGGCTGCGCACCGGGCTGGCGGAGGCCGCCGAGCTGCCGGGGGTGCGGGAGGTGAGCGTGCTCGGCGCGATCGGGGTGCTGCGTCTGGACCACGAGGTGGACGTGGCGGCGGCGAGCCGGGCCGCGGTACGTGCCGGGGTGTGGCTGCGTCCGTTCCGCGACATGGTCTACGCGATGCCGCCGTACATCACCGGCGACGAGGACGTGGCACGGATCGCCGCCGCGATGTGCGCGGCGGCCCGGGAGGGCTGAGATGCGGGACGTGGCGGACATGCCGGTGGCACGGGGCGTGCTGTGCGTCTCCGGTGCCGGTACGGAGATCGGGAAGACGGTGACCACCGCGGCGGTGGCGGCGTGCGCGCTGCGGGCCGGCCGTTCGGTGGCCGTGCTCAAGCCGGCGCAGACGGGTGTGGCGGCCGGCGAACCGGGCGACGTGGCGGAGGTGCTGCGGCTGGCCGGCGGCAACGCGTCGGCATCCGGCGCGCCGACCGGCGCCGAGCTGGCCCGCTATCCGGAGCCGTTGGCGCCGGAGACGGCGGCCCGGCGCGCGGGGATGCCGTACGTGTCGGCCGGGGATGTCGCCGAGGCGGCCGGGAAGCTGGCCGCCTCGCACGACCTCGTCCTGGTCGAGGGCGCGGGCGGGCTGCTGGTGCGGTTCGACGGCGCGGGCTCGACGCTGGCCGACGCCGCCCGGCTGCTGGCCGCACCGGTGCTGGTGGTTCTCCAGGCAGGGCTGGGCACGCTGAACACGGCGGCGCTGACGGCGGAGGCGCTGCGGGCCCGCCGTGTGGAGTGCGCGGGACTGGTGATCGGCAGCATGCCGGCCGCGCCGGGTCTCGCCGAACGGTGCAATCTGACCGATCTGCCCCGGTACACGGAGCTACCGCTGCTGGGGGCCGTCCCCGAGGGGGCGGGCGCGCTGCCGCCGTCGCGGTTCGGTGCGGAGGCGCCGGGCTGGCTGGCGCCCGAACTCGGCGGTGAGGCGGTCCCGGCGGCGCTCGGCTGAGCACCGCCGCCGGTCTCTCACAGGGTCCAGGTGCGCAACTCGGCGGAGATCGCGGCCAGGCCGGCGGTGCCGTCCTTGACGAGCCGGGCCAGGTCGCGTATCCGCTCGGGAGAGGTGACCACCTTGAGTCCGCAGGCGACGAGGTAGCCGTAGGCCACGGCGGAGGCGAACAGGGCGTTGGAGCGTTCCAGCGCCGGTACGTGCAGCAGGAGTTGCAGCAGCGCGGCGGCACGGTCGTGCGGTTCGGGGTAGACAGGGCGGCCGAAGACGGCGGCCTCGTGGCGGCTGACGGCGGCGACGAGCGCGCCGTAGTCGGTGACCCGCGGGTCACCCGGGGTCTTCTGCTCGGCGAGGATCAGCAGCCAGGCGAGGTCGACGCGGACGCTCACGCCGCGGGCGGGCCTCCGGCCCCGCTCCCCGGGTTCCGCTCACCGGCCCCGGCCGCGTCGAGTTCCTCGGCGAAGACGGGCGCGTAGCTCTTCATGAAGTCGGCCGCCGCGTCCACGAAGGAGCGGCCCACCTCGGCCGCGTCCCGCTGGACGAGTTCCTCGATGTACCGGTTCACACTCACGCCGCGGGCCAGCGCCCGCTCCCTGGCGGCCTGCGCCGTGCCCTCGTCCACCCGGACGTTCAGTTGCGTCTTCGCCACACCACCACGCTAGCACCGTTCCGCTAGCAGTGAACAGACGTGCGAACGGGGCGCGGTCCATGGCCCGCCGTCTCCGGCCCGCCCGGAATCGGCCCGGTCCGCGCGTCGGCCGGCCCGGCGCTCCTGGGGCAGGCGCGCTGAGCCCGGCACCGCGAACCGACCGCCGACAAGCCGACCGCCGCAGACGAGTCCGCCGTCCGCGCGCGGTCCACCAGGCGAAACGGCGTCGCGGCCGGGGGTGGCCCGTGCTGGGATGCGGGCCATGACTGATCTTGCGATACGGGCGGCGGCCACGTCCGACGTCGACCGGGTACTGGCCTTCTGGCAGGAGGCGGCGGAGGGCACCAGCGTCAGTGACGACCGGGACGGGGTGGCCCGGCTCCTCGCCCGGGACCCGGAGGCTCTGCTGCTGGCGGAGCAGGACGGGCGGCTGGTCGGCACGGTCGTCGCCGGGTGGGACGGCTGGCGCTGCTCCCTCTACCGGCTCGCGGTGCTGCCCGCGCGGCGGCGGCAGGGCGTCTCCCGGGCCCTGCTGGCCGCCGCCGAGGAACGCTTCGCGGCGCTCGGCGGGCGGCGCGGCGACGCCATGGTGTTGGACGCGAACGAGCGGGCACACCGGGCCTGGCAGGCCGCCGGTTACGCTCCGCAGCCCGAGTGGAGCCGCTGGGTCAAGCCGCTGACCTCCTGACGGTTCCCGCCCGCGGGCGGGAACCGGGCAACCGGCCGGCCCGTTTACGCTGTACACGAAGCCGGTCCCGCACTCCCGCGGGCCCGGCACAGTCATCGGATCCGAAAGGTGTGAGCGTCCGCCCATGGGCGACCCTCCCAGTAGCAGCCTCCGACATCGCGCGTACCGGCCACCGCTGTCCCACGATGGGAAGGAGGTGACCGGTCGATGACGGAAGTCCTGCTGCTGCTCGTGGCACTGCTGCTGTCCCTTGCCTGCGGCGGATTCGTGGCGGCGGAGTTCTCCCTCACCACCGTCGAGCGCAGCGAACTGGAGCGCGCCGAGCAGCGCGGCGACCGGGGCGCCAGGAGTGCGCTGGCGGCCGTGCGGTCCCTCACCTTCCAGCTCTCCGGGGCGCAGCTGGGCATCACCGTCACCAATCTGGTGGTCGGCATGCTCGCCGAGCCGTCCGTGGCCAAGCTGATCGCCGGACCGCTGCGCTCGCTCGGCGTACCCTCCTCGGCCTCCTCCTCCGCCGCCCTGGTGCTCGGTACCGCGCTCTCCACCGTGGTGCTGATGGTGATCGGGGAGCTGGTGCCCAAGAACTGGGCGATCTCCCGGCCGCTTCGGGTGGCCCGGGCGGTGGCGACACCGCAGCGGGCCTTCTCGGCGGCCTTCCGCCCGCTGATCCGCCATCTGAACAACACCGCCAACCGGGTGCTGCTGCGGATGGGTCTGGAGCCCACCGAGGAGCTGGCCTCGGCCCGCTCGCCGCAGGAGCTGGTGGCGCTGGCCCGGCACTCCGCCAAGGAGGGCGCGCTGGAGGAGGACACCGCCGACCTGTTCGTACGCACCCTGCACCTGGCCGAGCTGACGGCGGAGAACGTCATGACGCCGCGCGTGCAGGTGACCTCGCTCGAGGTGCAGGCCACTGTCGAGGACGTCGCCAACGCCACCCGCGCCACGGGGCTCTCCCGCTTCCCCGTCTACCGGGGGAACCTGGACACCGTCGTCGGCATCGTCCGGATCAAGGACGTGCTGGCGGTACCCGCCGCCGAGCGGCGGCTGCGGCCGGTGACCGATCTGATGCGGGAGGCACTGCTGGTTCCCGAGTCGCTGACCGTCGACCGGCTGCTGGACCAGCTCTCGGGCGGCGACCGCAGCATCGCGGTCGTCATCGACGAGTACGGCGGCACGGCCGGCGTCGTCACACTGGAGGACATCATCGAGGAGGTCGTGGGCGAGGTGCGCGACGAGCACGACCCGCTGGAGACCCCCGACCTGGCCCCCGCCGGGGAGGACGCCGAGGGCCGGCCCGTCTACGTCGCGGACGGCGCCGCGCGCACCGATCAGCTCCAGACCATCGGACTGCGCACCCCGGAGGGCCCCTACGAGACGCTCGCCGGGCTGATCGCCACCGAGCTGGGACGCATCCCGGCAGCCGGGGACACCGTATCGGTCGCCGGCTGGGAGCTTGCGGTCATGGACGCCAGCGGCCGCCGCGCCGCGCAGGTGCGGCTGTACGGGCCGAAACCCGGTGACGACGACCCGGACGGGTCCGAGACCGGCGACCGGGCGGAGGCGCAGCGATGACGGCGCTCCAACTGCTGATCGGGCTGCTGACGCTGGTGGCCAACGCGTTCTTCGTGGGCGCGGAGTTCGCGCTGATCTCGGTGCGCCGCGCGCAGATCGAGCCGCTGGCCGAGGAGGGCGACAAGAAGGCCCGCAAGGTGCTGTGGGGCCTGGAGCACGTGGCGCAGATGCTGGCCGCGGCACAACTGGGCATCACGCTGTGCACCCTGGTGCTCGGTGTGGTCGCCGAGCCCGCCATCGCGCACCTGCTGGAGCCGGTCTTCCACGCGGTGGGTGTCGGGGACGGCGTGGCGCACGGTGTCTCGTTCGTGATCGCGTTGTCACTGGCGACGTACCTGCACATGCTGCTGGGCGAGATGGTGCCCAAGAACATCGCGCTGGCCGGGCCGGAGCGCACCGCGCTGCTGCTGGGCCCGCCGTTGGTGGCGCTGTCGCGGGCGCTGCGTCCGGTGATCTTCGCGGTGAACTCGTTCGCCAACGCGCTGCTCAAGCTGATCCGGGTCGAGCCGAAGAGCGAGGTCGAGGCGGCGTTCTCGGACGACGACCTCGCCCAGATGGTGGCCGACTCCAGTGAGGCCGGACTGCTGGACGACCGCTCGACCGAACGGCTGCGCGACGCGCTGGAGCTGGGCAGGCGGCCGATCGCCGAGGTGGCGCAGCCGCTGCACAAGGTCGTCACGGCAGGCCGCGGTGTGACCCCCGAGGGACTGGAGAACCTGTCGGCCGAGTCCGGGTTCTCCCGGTTCCCGGTGGTGGACGACGACGGGCGGGTGCTGGGCTATCTGCACGTCAAGGACGCGCTGGACGCCTCGCCCCGGGAGGCCGCGTTCCCGCTGACGGCGATGCGTCCCATCGCCCGGGTGCGGGCCTCGCTGCCGCTGGACGACGTGCTGGGAGCCATGCGCTCCAGCGGAACCCACCTGGCGGCGGTCACCGGCCCGGACGGGCGGGCGACGGGTGTGGTGACCATGGAGGACGTGCTGCGCGAACTGGTCGGCCAGGCGTAGCAGCAGCCCGCCGGCTCGTCGGCAGGTAGGTTCGTCGCCCCGGGGACACCGCAAGGTCGTTGCTCGGGGCAACGGGCTACCATGGGCGACCGTGACCAGTGCCGCTCCCGCCTCACCCGCCGACCCCGCCCGCCCACCGGCCGCCCTCCGCTCCTTCGTCGCCCTGGGCGACTCGTTCACCGAGGGGATGTCGGACCTGCTGCCGGGTGGCGGCTACCGGGGCTGGGCCGATCTGCTCGCGGCCCGCCTCGCGGCCCGGGAGCCGGAGTTCCACTATGCGAACCTCGCGGTGCGCGGCAAGCTGATCGGGCAGATCGCCGCCGACCAGGTCGCACCCGCTGCGGCCATGGAAGCCGACCTGGTGACCCTGGTGGGCGGTCTCAACGACGTACTGCGGCCGGGATGCGACACCGGGCGGGTGTGCGCGCTGCTGGAGGAGTCCGTCGCCACGCTGGCGCCCGCCTGCGGGACGCTGGTGCTGATGCGCAGCCCGGGGCGCCGTGGTCCGGTGCTGGAGCGCTACCGGGCCCGGATGGAGGAGCTCTTCGACTTCGTCGAGGGGCTGGCGGACCGGCACGGCGCGCTGGTGGTCGACCTGTTCGCCTCGGAGGCGCTGGGCGACCCGCGCATGTGGGCCGACGACCGGTTGCATCTGACGGCGGAAGGGCACAGCAGAGTGGCCGAGGCCGTCTGGCAGCGGCTCGGGCTGCCGCCCGGGAGCGACTGGAACACCCCGCTGCCGCCGGCCGCCGCGCCCTCCTGGACGGCGCGGCGTGCCGCGGACGCGCGCTTCGCCCGGGTCCACTTGCTGCCCTGGATCGGGCGGCGGCTGACCGGCCGCTCCTCTGGCGACGGCCGCGCCCCCAAGCGCCCGGAGCTTGCCCCGCTGGCCTGCGAGGACACCGTCGGCACCGGGGTCGCCCTCCCGCCGCCCCGGGGCGCCGGGGACCGCGCGGCCCCGTAGACTCGGGCGGCGTGAGTGACAAGCCGCGCATCCCGAACGTCCTGGCGTCCCGCTACGCCTCCCCCGAGCTGGTCCGCATCTGGTCCCCCGAGTCGAAGATCGTGCTGGAGCGGCGGCTGTGGCTCGCCGTGCTCAAGGCGCAGCGGGACCTGGGCATCGCCGTGCCCGAGGAGGCGCTGGTCGACTACGAGCGGGTGCTCGAGGATGTGGACCTCGCCTCGATCGCGGAGCGCGAGAAGGTCACCCGGCACGACGTGAAGGCGCGGATCGAGGAGTTCAACGCGCTGGCCGGGCACGAGCACGTGCACAAGGGCATGACCTCGCGGGACCTGACGGAGAACGTCGAACAGCTCCAGATCCGGCTCTCCCTGGAGCTGGCCCGCAACCGTACCGTGGCCCTGCTGCAGCGGCTGGGCTCGCTGGCGGGCGAGCACGCGGCGCTGGTGATGGCGGGCCGCTCGCACAACGTCGCGGCGCAGGCCACCACTCTCGGCAAGCGGTTCGCGACCGGAGCCGACGAGCTGCTGGTCGCCTTCGAGCGGGTGGAGGAGCTGCTGCGCCGCTATCCGCTGCGCGGCATCAAGGGGCCGGTCGGCACCGCGCAGGACATGCTGGACCTGCTCGGCGGGGACGAGCAGAAGCTGACCGACCTGGAGCGCAGGATCGCCGAGCACCTCGGTTTCGGCCGCGTGTTCACCTCCGTCGGGCAGGTCTACCCCCGCTCCCTGGATCACGAGGTGGTCGGCACCCTGGTGCAACTGGCCGCCGCGCCCTCGTCGCTGGCCCGGACGATCCGGCTGATGGCCGGCCAGGAGCTGGTGACCGAGGGGTTCAAGGAGGGGCAGGTCGGCTCCTCCGCGATGCCGCACAAGATGAACACCCGCTCCTGCGAGCGCGTCAACGGCCTCATGGTGACCCTGCGCGGCTACGCCTCCATGGCGGGCGAGCTGGCCGGGGACCAGTGGAACGAGGGCGATGTGTCCTGCTCGGTGGTACGCCGGGTGGCGCTGCCCGACGCCTTCTTCGCGTTCGACGGAATGCTGGAGACGTTCTTGACGGTGCTGGACGAGTTCGGCGTCTTCCCGGCCGTAGTGGCCCGGGAGCTGGACCGCTACCTGCCGTTCCTGGCGACGACGAAGGTCCTGATGGGCGCCGTGCGGGCCGGGGTCGGCCGGGAGGTCGCGCACGAGGCGATCAAGGAGCACGCGGTGGCCGCGGCTCTGGCGATGCGCGAGGGCGCGGAGCACAACGAGCTGCTGGACAGGCTCGCGGCGGACTCCCGCATCCCGCTCGACCGCCCCGCGCTGGACGAACTGATGGCGGACCGGCTGTCGTTCACCGGCGCCGCGGCCGCGCAGACCGCGGAGATCGTCAGCCGCGTGCAGGAGGTCGCCGCGCTGCACCCCGAGGCGGCCGGTTACCGGCCCGGAGCGATCCTCTGAGCCCGCGGTTCACCGCCCGGGAGCTGGAGGCGGCCCGCGGCAAGCTGGTGCCGGACGTGGCCGCCGAGGGGCTGCGGGTGCTGTTCTGCGGCATCAATCCCGGGCTGCTCTCCGCCGCCACCGGCCACCACTTCGCCCGCCCCGGCAACCGGTTCTGGCCCGCCCTGCACGCCTCGGGGTTCACCCCGAGGCGGCTGCTCCCCGAGGAGGAGCGGGAGCTGCTCGCCTACGGGCTGGGCATCACCAACGTCGTCGCCCGGGCCACGGCGCGCGCCGACGAGCTGACCCGCGCGGAGTTCGCCGAGGGCGGGCGGCTGCTGGAGGCGAAGGCGGCACGGCTGCGGCCGAAGTGGCTCGCGGTGCTGGGCGTCACCGCCTACCGCGCGGCCTTCGACGATCCGCGGGCGGCGGTGGGGCCGCAGGAGCGACTGGTGGGCGGCGTGCCGGTGTGGCTGCTGCCCAACCCCAGTGGGCTCAACGCGCACTACACGCCGTCCGCGCTGGCCGAGAAGTTCGGCGAGCTGCGGGCGGCGTCAGCCGAGGACTGACGGTGCGCTCCTGCCTCGCTCCCCCGCGGCTGCCAGGAGCTGCAGCGGGATGTCCTCGCCGTGCCGGGCCAGCCCGACGCCCATCCAGCGGTCTCGCACCGGCCACACGGCCAGCTCGGCGACCCGCCAGCACACCGTCCGCTCGGGCTCGGGCAGTGTGGCGCCCTCCGCCGCTGCCAGCAGATGGGGGCCGAGGTCGACCGTCTCCGGCTCCCCCCACTGCCGGGACAGCAGGACGATCAGCGCTTCGTGGTCTGCGCGGACCTCTCGCTCGGCCTCCAGGAGTTCGAGCGGGTCGCCGTCGGAGTGCGGATCCGCGGTACGTAACACGGCGGTCCGGGCGGCGGGGTCGGCCCGCAGTCCGTCGAGGGCGGCAAGGTGGTGCGCGAGGTGCATAGGAGCAGTCAACCGTGCGGCACCGACAGCCGGTTGGGCGGCCCTACGGCCGCCGGCCGCCGCGGTCCGGCTGCGCGGGGCCGTCGCGCCGCCGGGCCGTGGTCGGCCGGCGCGGTCCGGCCGCCGCTCGCCGTGTCTCCCCGCAGCGGTTACGATCCGCACCACGCGCACAGGCAGGGAGGCGGAGCGTGAGCAAGCTGACCGGACGGGATCCCTCCCTGCTGCGGCGGATCAACTCCACGGTCGTGCTGCGGGCGCTGCGCGGGACGACGGCTCCGGTGGCGCTGACGCTCACCGAACTGGTGCAGGCCACCGAGTTGTCCCGGCCCACGGTCGAGGGCGTGGTGGAGGATCTGATCGAGGCGGGGCTGGTCGCCGAGGCCGCCGACGCGGCGGCGCGGCCGGGCGGCACGGCGCGCCGCGGGCGGCCGGCCCGGAGCTTCCGGTTCCGCGCGGAGGCGGGGCGGCTGCTGGGCCTGGAGATCGGTCCGCACCGGGTGGCGGCCGTCCTCTCGGATCTGACCGGTCGGCTCACCGGCTCCCTGACCCGCGAGGTGGACGAGGCGGCGGAGGCCGAGGCGCGGCTGGAGCGGATCCGGGGCACCGTCGCGGAGCTGCTGCGGCGGACCGGCACCGCCCGGGACGCGCTGCGCGCGGTCGGAGTGGGCACTCCGGGCATCGTGGAGGCGGACGGGACGGTGCGGCTGGGCACGGCGCTGCCCGGCTGGACGGGGCTCGCGCTGGGTGAGCGGCTGCGGCGCTCGTTCCGCTGCCCGGTGCTGGTGGAGAACGACGCGAACGCCGCGGTGCTGGCCGAGCACTGGAAGGGCGCGGCGCGCGGCGTGGACGACGTGGTGATGGTGCTCGCCGGGCTGAGCCCCGGGGCCGGCTCACTGATCGGGGGACGGCTGCACCGGGGCTTCGGCGGTGCGGCCGGGGAGATCGGGGCGCTGCACCTGCTGGGCCGGGAGGTCACACCCGAGCGGCTGCTGTCCACGACCGACGAGCCGTTGCACCCGCTCGACGAGGCCGCCGTCGCCCGGGTGTTCGCGGAGGCCCGGATCGGGGACGGCCGGGCGCGCCGGGCCATGGACCGCTTTCTCGCCCGGCTGGTGCACGACGTGGCGGCCCTGGTGCTGGCGCTGGATCCGGAGCTGCTGGTGGTCGGCGGCTGGGCCTCCGGGCTGGACGGAGTGCTGGACCCGCTGCGCGCCGAGTTGGAGCGCTACTGCCTGCGCCCGCCGCGGGTGGCGCTCTCCCGGCTGGGCGACACGGCGGTGGCGACAGGCGCCCTGCGGGTGGCCCTGGACCGCACGGAGAGCGAGCTGTTCACCGTGGAGGGCGCCGAGACCGTCGGTTGACCGCCGCACCCCGCTCGCGCCGACCCTCCGTTACCGGTTCCGGGTCAGCCCGCCAGGACCGGCACCGGGTCCGCGTCGCTGAACGAGAGCCGGCAGGTGTCGGCCCGGTAGGTCGCGACGGAGACCGCGGCGGTGCCGCCGTCGGACAGGAAGCGCGTCGTGACGATCAGCACGGGCGCGCCGGGCAGCCGGTCGAGACGGCGTGCGTCCTCAGCCCGTGCGGAGCCCAACTCGACCGTGCGGTCCTGCCCGCCGAAGGGGAGCCGGTGCAGCTCGCGCAGGACCGTGCGGGCGCGCGCCGCCTCGGATCCGTCGTCGGCGGTGACGGGGGGAACTGAAGCGGTGGGGACGTAGAGCACCTCGGAGGCGACCTGCTGGCCGCCGGTCGTCCGGCTGCGGAGCACCGCGTGCACGGGTGCGTCGGCTGCCACGCCGAGGGTGCGGGCCACCGCGGCGGGGGCCGGGCCCGCTGCGTACTCCTCCGCGTGCCAGGCGTCGCCCGGGGCGCCCGGCCAGGTGTGCGGGCCGGACTCGGAGCCGACGTCGACGCCCACCCGGGGTGGTGCGACCGTGGTGCCGACCCCGCGGCGGCGCTGCAGTCGCCCTTCCAGTTCGAGCTGCTCCAGGGCCTGGCGGAGTGTCGCGCGGGCGACTCCGAAGCGGGCGGCCAGTTCGCGTTCGTTCGGCAGGATCTCGCCGACCGCGAACTCCGAGTCGAGCGCCTCGGAGAGCACCGTCCGCAGATGCCAGTACTTCGGCTCCGGCACCGTCTCCAACTGCGTGGTCCCCACCCTTGCCTCCGCAATCCCCGTACACCCGACGGACGGTGTGCGGCCGGTGTTTATGCGTCCTTGTTTTTTAAAGGTCCTTGCGTATGCCTTCCGACCTTAGGACGCCCCCCACCCTTGGTCAAGACCAATGCCCCGGGGTCGCCCCCCTTGCCGCCCGCCGGACCGGCTGCGATGATCGATCATCGATCAGAGTTGCCGGCAGCTGCCCCGGAGGACCCCCATGCCTCGCCCCCGCACCCCCACCTCGCTGCGGCGTGTCACCGTCGTCACCGGTGCAGGCCGCGGCATCGGCGCCGCCACCGCGCTGCGGCTCGCGCGGGACGGCCACCACATCGGTGTCAACTACGTGGCGGACGAGGAAGCCGCGGCCCTTACCGCGGAGGCCGTCCGGGCCACCGGGCGCGAGGCCGTCACCGTCCGGGCCGACACCGGCGACCCGGACGCGGTGGACCACCTGTTCGACACCGTGCGAGACGCCCTCGGCCCCCTGACCGGACTGGTCAACAACGCCGGTGTCTCCGGTCCGCTCGGCCGGTTCACCGAGACCTCCCCCGAGGTGATGCGGCGGGTCGTGGACGTCAACGTGACGGGGGCGCTGCTGTGCGCGCGGCGCGCCCTGCGGGAGCTGTCCACCGCACACGGCGGGCCGGGCGGCGGGATCGTGAACATCTCCTCCTGCGCGGCCACTCTCGGCTCGCCCGGCGAATACGTGCACTATGCGGCGTCGAAGGCCGCCGTCGACGCCATGACGGTGGGGCTGGCCAAGGAGTTCACCGGCGAGGGCGTACGCGTCAACTGCGTGCAGCCGGGGTCGGTTCTCACCGAGATGCACGCGCGGATGGGCGACCCGGACCGAGCATGGAAGAAGGCCGAGATCACCCCGGCCCGGCGCCCCGGGGAACCCGAGGAGATCGCCGACGCCGTCGCCTGGCTGCTCTCCGACGAGGCGTCCTACGTCTCGGGCGCGGTCCTCAGAGCCGCGGGCGGCCTGTGACGCCGGGCTGCTCGCCCGCTCCCGCCAGGTGGGCGAGCTTGGCCGGGTTGCGGATCAGGTGGACGGTCCGCACCAGCCCGTCGGCCACCTCCAGCGAGAAGACCGTGTCCGGCCGTCCGGCGACGGTCAGCAGCACCGCCGGACCGCCGTTGAGTTCCGGGAAACTGATCCCGAGGGCCGGATCCCGCATCCCGTCCGGGGCGACGGCGGCCAGGAACCGGCTGATCCGGTCGGCGCCGACGACGACCCGGCGCGGCGCCTTGGCCGCCCCTCCGCTGTCGGCGACGAGACGCGCGTCCGGCGCCAGCACCGAGACCAGCCCGTGCACATCTCCCTCCGCCGCGGCCTTCAGGAACCGCTCGGTCAGCTCCCGGCGCAGCGCGGGGTCGACCTCGAAGCGCGGCTTGCGCTCGGCCACGTGCCGCCGGGCCCGCCCGGCGAGCTGACGCACGGCCGTCTCGCTCCGCTCCAGCGTCCCGGCGATCTCCGCGTAAGGGAAGCCGAACGCCTCGCGCAGCACGAACACCGCGCGCTCCAGCGGCGAGAGGGACTCCAGCACCACCAGCACCGCCAGCGAGACCGATTCGGCCAGCATCGCGCGCTCGGCGCCGTCGGGACCCTGCGCCGCCGGGCCCGGGCCGGTGAGCACCGGCTCGGGCAGCCAGGAGCCGACGTACGCCTCGCGCCGGGACTGCACCTGGCGGAGCCGGTCCACGGCCAGCCGGGTGGTGACGCGCACGAGGTACCCGCGCGGCTCGCGCACCTGCGCACGGTCCACCGCCGCCCACCGCAGCCACGCCTCCTGCACCACGTCCTCGGCATCGGCCACCCGGCCCAGCATCCGGTAGGCGACGCCCTCGAGCACCGGGCGGTGCTCCTCGAAGACCTCGGTCGCGTCAGCGGTCACGGCGTCATCATGCCATCGGGGGCCGGTCCGCGGGACACGCGGGGCTTCCCTGGACGAGCGCTTGCTGACATCGTGTCAACGAGTCGCGGCGCGCCCCCGAGACGGGGCGCCGCGCCGCCGCCATGCCGCGCAGCACCGCAGGGACCCCAGGAGTGGCCATGCCCGCCGTCTTCACCCCGCAGACACCCGCGAGTGTCTCCACCTCCGTGGTCGAGGTCCCGGTGGCCGGAGGGGCACCGGTCGAGATGGCCTACGAGCGGCGCGGCTCGGGCGAGCCGATGCTGCTGCTGCACGGCATCGGGCACCACTGGCAGGCCTGGGAGCCGGTGCTGTCGGTGCTCGCGGGAAGCTACGACGTGATCGCCCTCGACCTGCCCGGCTTCGGCAGCTCCCGGCCACTGCCGGACGACGCCTCCTACGGGCTGCGCCGTGTGGTGCCGCTGCTCGCCGCGACCTGCACGGCCCTGGGAGTCGAGCGCCCCCACGTGGTGGGCAACTCGCTGGGCGGACTGCTGGCCCTGGGGCTCGGCCTGCACGGCGCGGCGCGTTCGGTCACGGCCCTCTCGCCCGCGGGCTTCTTCACCCGCCCCGAGCGGCTGTACGCCTACGGGGTGCTGCGCGGCATGCGGGCCGGGGCGCGGGCCTTGCCCGACCCGGTACTGGAGATACTGGCCCGCACCTCTGCCGGGCGCGCCGCCCTGACCAGCACCATCTACGCCCGCCCCGGGCGGCGTCCGGCCGACGCCGTGGTGGCCGAGACCCGCGCCCTGCGGCAGGCGGCGGGCTTCGCCCCGGTACTGGCGGAGGGCCGCCGCCCCGGGGCGCGCTTCGACCAGGACCTCGGCAACCTGCCGGTGACGATCGGCTGGGGCGACCGGGACCGGCTGCTGCTGCGCCGCCAGGGCGTCCGCGCCAAACGCGCGATGCCCGGCGCCCGCCTGGTGCGGCTGCGCGACTGCGGCCACGTACCGATGAACGACGACCCGGCCACCGTCGCCCGCATCGTCCTGGACACGGCCCGGCAGGCGGACGCGCGGCCGGGAACGGGTGCGAAGCTGTGGCCATGACTCCTCCCCCTGCATCCGGCGGTGTCACCACCCGGACCGCACGTCCGGAGGACTACGACGCGATCATCGCGGTGGTGGACGCCTGGTGGGGCAAGCCGGTGACGGGCCTGCTCAACCGGCTGCACCTGGACCACTTCCACAGCACCAGCCTGATCGCCGAGGACGCGGGAGGCGAACTCGCCGGCATCGTCGTCGGATTCCTGTCCCCGTCCCGCACCGACGAGGCCTACATCCACTTCACCGGGGTCGCCCCGGCGGCGCGGCGCACCGGGCTCGCGAGGTCGCTCTACGAGCAGTTCTTCGCCTGCGCGCACCGGAACGACCGCAGGGTCGTCGAGGCGATCCCCTCGCCGCAGAACAGCCGCTCGATCGCCTTCCACACCGCCATGGGCTTCGAGTGCTCGGAACCGGTCGCCGACTACGACGGGCCGGGGCAGGACCGCGTCGTCTTCGTCCGCCGCCTGTGACATGCCGGCCCGCGGGCAGCCGGACCCGCGCCCTCCGCGGGCCGACGGAGGCCGTCAGCTCAGGGCCGTCTCGATGCGCAGCTCCAGCGCGCCCGCCTCGCTGACCCGCTCGGCGACGGTGCCGTGCGGATCGGGGCGCCCGGCCGGGTAGGCGGCCCGCACCCGGGTGAGCCGGGTGACGGCCTGGTCGTAGCGGCCCAGGTCGACCTCGAGCGCGGCGGCCCGCAACTCCGCGCTCGTCGCCTCGTGCAGGCCGGCCTCGCCGCAGGAGTGAAAGGCCGCGACGGCACGCTCGGCGTACTCGATGCCCCGGGCGTAGCGCTCCACCGCGGAGGCGCCCAGCTCGCCGGGGGCCGGCACCGGCAGCGGTTCGACCAGCAGTTCGGCCGTCTGCCGGTAGGTGTGGCCCACCTCCAGGCGCAGCCTGAGGCGCTGCTCCTCGTCCTGGGGGCCCTCCGGGGAGCGCAGCACCCGGGCGATCTCCTCCTGGGCCGCGGCCATGCATCCCAGCGCCTCCTCGACCGGCGCTCCCGACTCCATGGCCAGCCAGCCCCGGGCGTGCAGCGTACGGATCACCGCGTGCGGATCCCCCAGCTCCCGCCACAGCTCCTCGGCCCGGCCGTACAGCTCGCCCGCCGCGGTGTGCCGGCCGCAGGCACGGTGGGTGTCGGCCGCCAGGTGCGTGACGACGGCGCAGCCGTGCCGGTCCCGCCACCGGTGCGGCGACTCGGCCGCGCGGCGCAGCAGCCGGGCGGCGGCCCGCAGCTGCTCGGGGTGGGTGCAGGACTGGCCGAGCCAGACGCACGCCTGCACGATGCCGGGTTCGTCCTCGCGCTCCAGCAGGCCGCCGAGGGCCTCGACCAGGACGGCTGCCGCCTCGTCGGTCCTCTCCAGGACGAGCAGGCAGCCGCCGAGCCGGAGACCGGCCCGGGTGGCCTCCGCGGCACTGCCCGAAGCGGCCAGCGCGTGCGCCGCGTGCCGGAGCGATTCGGCCTCCTCGGCCAGCAGGCCCTGGGCCGCGTGCACGTCGGCGTGCAGCAGGTGGAGGCGCGCGAGGTCGGCGGACGGACGCCCGTCGGCGCCCGGCCGGTCCTGCAGGGCGCCGCGCAGCACCTCGGCGGCGCGCTTGTGGTCGCCGGTCTCCATCAGCAGCCGGACCAGGCCCAGTTCCGGCCCGGTGGCGGACCAGGGACGGCCCGCCTCGTGGAAGAGGTCGGCGGACTCGGCCAACAGTTCACCCGCGCGCACCGCGTCGCCGCGCCGGGCCGCCAGCGTCCCCCGGGTCTCGACGGCCTCGGCGATCCCTGCCCGGACTGCGGGGTCCCCGCGGTCCGGCAGCGCGAGCGCGACCAGGCCGGCGAGTTCCGCGTCGAGCGCGTCGGTCCCCGGGCCCAGCAGGTCGGCCCGGCCCTCCGTACGCGCCGGTCCGGCGGCGTACTCCGCGTCGGCCGTCGGCGGCCGGTCGGCGCGGTTGGCCGCGTCGAAGGGAGTGCCGCCCTCGTCTCCCCCGCCGTCCTGCGCGCCGCCCAGCTCGTGCGCGCGCAGCCGGGCCCGGGTCAGCAGCACGGCGAGGACGTGCCGGGTGTCGACGCACCCCGCGGCGTGCAGATGCTCGGCCTCGGCGCACAGCGCGTCGAGGGACTCGGGCGGCACGGCCGCCCCCTCGGCGGCGCCGTAGGCGGCGGAAGCGGCCCGCGCGCGGCACACCAGGGCTTCGCCCGGCCGATCGGCTCCGGCGAAGAGACTGGCGGCCTCCGCGAATCCGGCGGCACCGGCCGCCGGATCGGTCCTGACCTCGGCGGCGGACCGGTGGTCGAGGACTTCGGCCCGCTCCACCTCGTCGAGCCGCAACCCCGTACGGGCGACGGCGTCGACAGCCGCGGCCCACCGCTCGGCCGCCTCCGGGTGGCCGACGGCGCTCAGCCGCCGTGCCTGGGCCAGCAGCCGGTGCACTTCCGGCGAACCGGCTCCGGATCCGGCACCGGCCTCCGGACAGGGCTCGGTTCCCTGTCCCGCCACCGGCCCGCCCTCGGCTCCCGCTGCCGCCGCCGGCCCGCCCGGCACAGCGGGGGCCGCGGGCAGCGCGGGGAACATGACGGCGCCGATCCCCAGCGGCAGATGCGGGATCAGCGGCCGGGCGGCGAGTCGGCGGCGCACAGCCGCGCGATGCCCGGTGGTGCCGGCGCGCCGGTCGAAGCGCTCCGCCGTGCCCAGGGCCTGCGCGGCGGCATATTCCAGCAAGGACTCCGCGCGCCAGTCCCGTCCCGGAGGGCCGGGGACCGGAAGGGCCGCGTGCCCCAGGTCGCCGAGCCGCCGCATCAGCAGGGCGACGGCGGACATCCACGCCTGGTGGCCGGCCGCGTCCTGTTGCTCCTCCCACCGCGCCCCGTCCTGCTCGGCGAGGATCTCCAGGCCGCGCGGCTCGTTGCCGGTGCGGGAGCAGAACTCCAGATGCCGGGCGAGCGCGCCGCGCCCGGTCGGCGCCTGACGGACCAGCAGGCAGCCCGCGAGATGCCGGCTCCGCGCCTCCGCGGCGCGGCCGAGGCGCAGCAGCGGCCCCAGTGAGGCGGCCAGCAGGTAGGGGCGCCGGTGGGCGCAGGTGTACTCGCCGCGCAACACCGGTTCCCACATCCGCAGCGCCGCCTCGTCCTGGGCTGCTCCGGCGCCCGGTGCAGCCGCCTCGGCCTCCTCCGCGCGCACGGCGTACGCACGGCCGCGCCAGGCCAGTTCGCAGCCCGCACAGTCGGCGCTGCGGTCGCGTTCCGCCTCCAGCCAGGCGCTGTAGGCGCGCGCGGCCCGCTGCCGGTCGCCGAACCACTGCGCGACCAGGAACTCACGCGCGTACACCGCGCGGCGGGAGAACCCGGCGCGGTCGTGCTCGCGGGCCAGCAGGGTGAGCCACTCCTCGACCTCCGCCACCGGGACGGCCGGGTCGGCGGCCAGGTCCGCCACGACCCAGCGGAGGGACCACAGCAGCGCGAAGGCGTCCTCGGGGTCGAACGCCTCCGGGTCCTCGTCCCGCAGCCGCAGGGCGCGTGCGACGGGGACGGGCGTGGTGCGGGCCGCGGTCCCGAAGGTGCGGCCGGCGGCCAGGTGCAGCAGCGCCGCACCCAGGACGCCCCGGCCCTCCCGAGTGCCCGCCTCCGCTGCCGCCTCGGCCTCCGCGACCAGTTCCTCGGCGCGGGCGACGCGCTCGGGACCGTGCGGGGTCAGGCCGTTCGCCCGGATGTCCGTACGAAGCTCGGCAGGCGTACGGCTGCTGGTCATCGAGCTCTACCTTCTTCCTGGGTCTGCCCCAGCCATTCGTAGGGTTGTGGCACCCAGGGGAGCCGGGTGTGGCTTTCATCGGGCTGCCGATCATGGTTCAGGAGGCTTGGCCGCCCGGTTCCCCACGACGACTCGGCCGCCGATTGGGAAGTGCGAGAAGGTCGCTGTGTAGAGCAATGCCGGCGAGGTCGTCCGTGGTACGAACTGCACCGACGATCTGACGGAGTGCGATGAGCCGGATATGGGCCGGGACCGACTGCGGCAAGACCCACCACCACACGCTGGTCCTGGACGCTGAGGGCGGCACGCTGCTGTCGCGCCGCGTGGCCAACGACGAGCCCGAGCTGCTGCGGCTGATCGCCGATGTCCTGGGCCTCGCGGACGGCCGGGCAGTGACCTGGGCGATGGACATGACCGGCGGCGAGCCGGGCCTGCTGATCAACCTCCTGGCCAACCACGCCCAGGAACTCCTCTACATCCCCGGCGTCGCGGTCAACCGGGCTACCGACAGCTACCGCGGCCAGGGCAAGACCGACGCCCGCGACGCCCGGGTCATCGCTGACCAGGCCCGCATGCGCCGCGACCTGCTGCCCATCCGGCTCGACGATGAGGCAGTCGTCGAACTGAGGCTGCTGACCGACCGCCGCACGGACCTCGTGGCCGAGCGGACTCGCGTCATCAACCGGCTCCGTTCCCTGCTGAACAGCATGTTCCCTGCGCTTGAGCGAGCCCTGGACCTCGACAACACCGGGCCGCTGCGGCTCCTGAGCGGCTACCAGACCCCCACCGCGATCCGGCGGGCCGGCACCAAACGCCTCACGACGTGGCTTCGCAACCGGAAGGTCCGCAGTGCCCAGGCCCTTGCCGAGAAGGTCGTTGAGGCCGCCGAGCGACAGCACACCGCCGTCGCCGGGGAAAACGCCATTGCCACGATGGTCCACACCCTGGCCGGGGAGGTGATGACCCTCAACGAGAAGATCGCCGGGACCGACAAGCTCATCGAGGGCCGGTTTCGTGAGCACGATCTCGCTGAAGTGATCACCTCGATGCCAGGCATCGGAGCCACTCTCGGCGCGGAGTTCCTCGCCGCCGTCGGCGGCACACTGGACGCCTTCCCCACCCCGGACCGCCTCGCGGCCTTCGCCGGAGTCACCCCGGCCCCGAGGGACTCCGGGAAAATCAGTGACAACCTCCACCGGCCAACGCGCTACCACCGACGCCTGCAACGCGTCTTCTACACCTCCGCACTGATCAGCATCCAGTCCGACCCCAACTCCCGCGCCTTCTACGACCGGAAGCGCGCAGAAGGAAAACGCCACGTCCAGGCAGTCCTCGCTCTGGCCCGGCGCCGCGTCAACGTGCTCTGGGCCCTGATTCGTGACCGACGGTGTTACCAGGTGACACCACCCGTTACCACAGCGGCTTGACATCAGCATTGGGAAGCCTCCTGGGCCGGGGTGGAACGGGTCGGGCGGGGTGCGGGTGGGGTGGTGCGCGAAGGGGCAATCCTAGGCTGCGGTGAGCGGTCGGACACACGCGGTCGCGTGCCGCCTCTTCTGTCCGGTGTGGCACCGGTGTTCACTGGGGCTTCGGATGTACGGCACACGGAGGGAGCTGACACACCAGGGGAACGGGATACAGCTCGCACGGGTGACGGGTGACGGGTGACGGGCGGCGCGCGGCGCCGTGGCGGATCTCCGGCGCGCAGGAGTGGTCCTCCGCCCGCGGCCGGGTCCGTCTCCGTCGCACGCTCCGAAGGCGCACACTCGCAACCTCTCGAGGAGGCCCGCACATGGCACAGGACGATCCGACCGGCAGTCACCCCGCACGGCGGGCCCTACTGCGCGGCACGGCGGGCGCGGGCGCGGCGCTGTCGCTGCCGCTGCTCGGCGCCGCCGCCCCCGCGCAGGCGCGGCGCGGCAGGCCGTCAGCGGACTGGGGCGTGCAGACGGGCGACGTGACGGCGTCCTCCGGTCTGGTGTGGGTGCGCGCGGACCGCCGGGCGCGGATGGTGGTGGAGACATCAGCGACCGAGAACTTCCGCAACCCGAAACGATGGCTCGGTCCGGTGGTGGGAGCGGAGACCGACTTCACCGGCCGCACCGCGCTGCACGGGCTGCCCGCGGGCGAGCAGATCCACTACCGGGTGCTCCTGTCCGACCCGGACGATCCGCGGCGCGCGGGCCGGCCGGTGCACGGAACCTTCCGCACGGCACCGGCGCGCCGGCACGATGTGCGCTTCCTGTGGTCGGGCGACCTGGCCGGGCAGGGCTGGGGCATCAACCCCGACCGGGGCGGATATCCGATCTTCGACCGGATGCGGCGGCTGGATCCGGACTTCTTCCTCAACAGCGGCGACACGATCTACGCCGACTCCCCCATCCAGGAGCGGGTGGAGCTGCCGGACGGCAGCATCTGGCGGAACGTCACCACCGAGGAGAAGTCCAAGGTGGCCGAGACGCTGGCGGAGTTCAGGGGAAACTTCCGCTACAACCTGCTGGCCCGGAACCTGCGCCGGTTCAACGCGCAGGTTCCCTCGATCGTGCAATGGGACGACCACGAGGTGCTCAACAACTGGTACCCGGGCGAGATCCTGGACGACGACCGCTACACCGAGAAGGACGTCTCCACCCTCGCGGCGCGCTCGCTGCGGGCCTTCGGCGAGTACTTCCCGGTCGGCACCCTGCCGCCCGGTGACGAGGACGGGCGCGTCCACCGGGTGGTGCGGCACGGTCCGCTGCTGGACGTGTTCGTGCTGGACATGCGGGCCCACCGGAACGCGAACTCGCCCGGCCGCAGCACCGACGACCGCCAGGGCATCCTGGGCGAGCGGCAGTTGCGGTGGCTCAAGCGGGAGCTGTCGCGCTCGCGCGCGGTGTGGAAGGTGATCGCCTCGGACATGCCGCTGGGCCTTGTCGTACCGGACGGCAGTACCGACTTCGAGGCCGTCGCCCAGGGCGATCCGGGCGCTCCGCTGGGCCGGGAGCTGCAGATCGCCGAACTGCTGCGGCACATCAAGCACCACCGCGTCACCGGCACGGTGTGGCTCACCACGGACGTGCACTACACCAGCGCGCAGCGGTACGACCCCGGGCGCGCCGCCTTCGGGGACTTCGCCCCGTTCTGGGAGTTCGTCTCCGGACCGCTGAACGCGGGCGGGTTCAGGGCGCTGAAGCTGGACGGCACCTTCGGGCCCGAGCAGCGGTTCATCCGGGCCCCGGAGCGCGCCAACACCCCGCCGAGCGAGGGAGGGCAGCACTTCGGGCAGGTGGACATCGACGGCTCCACCGGGGAGCTCACCGTTCGGCTGCGCGAGGAGAGCGGCGCGGTGCTGTTCACCAAGACGCTCCGGCCCGGCCGGGTGGGCCAGTGAACCGGGCCGGGTGACGCCGTGACCGCACCGCGGGCCGAGTACAGCTACGCGCCGGTCGGCCGTACCGCGTACGGCGTGACCCCGCCCGGATTCCGCGCGCTGCGGGTCCGCACCCGGCTCGGTACCGGCGGAGCCGTCTTCGCGGCGGCCGCGCGGGCGCTGCTGGAGTGGCGCATGCACCGTGCGATGGGGGTCGGCGTCGAGGCGGCGGCCGACCGCGCCGCACCCGGTGTGCGGGTGACGGTCGGCCTGGGCGTGGGAGCGCTGCGGGTGGGCGGACCGTGCCGAGTGGTGTGGGCCGTCGAGGAGGAGCGGCGCGCCGGATGGGCGTACGGAACGCTGCCGGGCCACCCGCAGCGCGGCGAGGAGGCCTTTCTGGTCGAACACGCGCCCGATGACAGCGTCCGGCTGACCGTGCGGGCTTACAGCGTGCCCGCGGTGTGGTGGACGCGGGCGGCGGGGCCCGTGCTGCCGGTGGTGCAGCGGGGCTACGCCCTCCGGTGCGGACAGGTGCTGCGCAGGCTGGCCCGGGGGTGACAGGTGCGCTCCGCGGGATTCGGCCCGAGGTCCGCGGCACGGCCCCGGATGGCGTGCCGGGCCTGCCGTCGCACGCCCCTGCGCAAATGGGGCGTTTTCCCGGCAGGCACTCCTTTTACGCACCTGTCATATGACGTTCGTGGTCAGGCAATGACCGTCCGCGAGGGTGTGCGTATGGCTGATGACCCTGCCGTGAGGAAGACGGACACCACGACCGGCGGCCCCGCGCGCCGCCGGCGGCGCGCGGCTTCGGCCGCTCGGCGCGGTCTGCGGGTCTGGCGCGTCCGGCCGGGCCGCGGCCGACGGGGACTGCGGGGCGCCGCGGCGGCGGTGCGGCGGTCCCCCGGCCGCGCCACCGCGCTGTGGCGGGTGCGCACGACCGTGCGGGAGGAACCCGGCGCGCTCGCCCGGATCTGCGCCGCCCTGGCGGCGGGCGACGTCGACATCCTCACGCTCCAGACCCACCCGCTCGGCGACCGCACGGTGGACGAATTCCTGCTGCGCGCATCCGACGCGGTGGAGCCGCGGGAACTGACCCGGCTGCTCTCCGAAGCGGGCGGTACCGACACCTGGGTGGAGCGGGCCGACGCGCACGACCTGGTGGACACCCCGACCCGGGTGCTCAACCTGGCCACCAGGGCGGCCCTGGACACGGCCGAACTCCCGTCGGCCCTGCGAGAGCTGCTGGGCCGCTGCTCGATCCGCTCGGTCCCCGGCGACACGCCCGCGGAAGGCGCGCTGGAAGGTACGCTGCTGCGCCTGCCCGACCCTGCCGGAGGAGAGATCGTCGTGGAACGGCACCATGTGCCCTTCACCCCCACCGAGTTCGCGCGGGCGCACGCGCTGGTGGAGCTGGACGCCCGGCTGGGGCGCCGCACCCCGGGGAAGCGGCAGCCGCTCACTCTGCCCGGCGGCCGTGCCGTCACCATCCGGCGCGCCGACGAGGAAGACCTGGAGGCCGCGCTGGCCATGCATGCCCGCTGCTCGAAGCAGACGCTCACTCAGCGGTACCACGGCCCCGTCAAGGACGCCGACCGCTATCTGCGGCATCTGCTCTCTCCCCGGTTCGGCCGCACCCTGGCGGTGGAGTCGGCCGCGGGCGAGCTGGTGGCGCTCGGGCACCTGCTGTGGGACGGCGACGAGACCGAGGCGGCACTGCTGGTCGAGGACGACTGGCAGCACCGCGGCATCGGCACCGCCCTGCTGCGGCGGCTGACCGGCATGGCCCGCGAGGCCCGCTGCGAGAGCGTCTACGCGGTGACCCGGTCCTCCAACACCGGCATGGTCGCGGCGATGCGCGGGCTGGGGCTGCCGCTGGACTACCAGATCGAGGAGGGCACGTTGGTGGTGACCACGACCCTGGTACCCGCCGCGGTCGCGCCCCGCTGAGCCCCTGCCCCGCCGCGGCGCCCGCCGGCCGCACCCGGGCGCCGGCCCCGTGCCCCACCCGGGTCGGCCCGGTGCTGACGGAACGGGTTCCGGCGTACGAGGATGGGCCCATGTCCGATGCGATCAACACAGCGACCCCCGGCCCCCTGCCCCGCCAGGTGGCAGACACCTACGTCGACGCACTCGTCGAGCTCGACCCGCTCACCGGCACCTACCTCGGGGTGCCCGAGTGCCACGGCAGGCTGCCGGACTTCTCTCCCGCCGGGCAGGAGGCGACGGCCGTCCTGAACCGCACCACGCTGGAGGAGCTGACCGCTGCGGAAGCCCGGCCGGGCGCCGAGAGCGACGAGGAGCGGCGCTGCGCCCGGCTGCTCCGCGAGCGGCTCACCGCCGAACTGGCCGTCCACGAAGCCGGCGAGGGACTGCGCGCCGTGAGCAACCTGAACTCGCCGCTGCACGCGGTGCGCGGCATCTTCACGGTGATGCCCTCCGAGACGGAGGAGGACTGGCAGGCGGTCGCCGCCCGGATGCGGGCGATGCCGGTCGCGCTGGACGGATACCGGGCCTCGCTTGACGAGGGGCTCGCCCGGAAGCTGTACGCCGGGCCCCGCCAGGTCGCCACCGTGCTGGAACAGCTCGCGCAGTGGCTGGGCGAGAAGGACGCGGAGGACGACCGGGGCTGGTTCGCGGAGTTCGCCGGCGGCTGCCCCGACAGCCTCCGGTCGGAACTGGGCGAGGCTGCGGCCGAGGCCACCCGCGCCGTCGCTGAACTGCGCGACTGGCTGCGGGACGTGTACGCGCCGGGTGTCGCCGGCACACCGGAGACGGTGGGTCGCGAGCGGTACGCGCGCTGGGCGCGCTACTGGAACGGCGCGGACCTGGACCTGGAGGAGTCCTACCGCTACGGCTGGCAGGAGTTCCACCGGCTGCTGGCCGAGATGCGCACCGAGGCGGAGAAGATCCTGCCCGGCGCCCGGACCCCCTGGGAGGCACTGCGCCACCTGGACACCCACGGCGAGGCCGTGGAAGGCGTCGACGAGGTCCGCGAGTGGCTCCAGGCGCTGATGGACGAGGCGATCGCCGAACTGGACGGCACCCACTTCGAACTCGCCGAACCGGTACGCCGGGTGGAGGCCCGCATCGCCCCGACCGGCAGCGCGGCCGCGCCGTACTACACGCAGCCGTCGCTGGACTTCTCCCGGCCGGGCCGCACCTGGCTGCCGACCATGGGCGAGACCCGTTTCCCGGTCTACGACCTGGTCACCACCTGGTACCACGAGGGCGTGCCCGGACACCATCTGCAGCTCGCGCAGTGGACGTACGTCGCCGACAAGCTCTCCCGTTACCAGACGACCGTGGGCATGGTCAGCGCCAACGCCGAGGGCTGGGCGCTGTACGCCGAGCGGCTGATGGACGAGCTGGGCTTCCTGACCACGCCGGAGCGGCGGCTGGGCTATCTGGACGCGCAGATGATGCGCTCCACCCGGGTGATCGTCGACATCGGCATGCACCTGGAGCTGGAGATCCCCGCCGATTCGCCCTTCCACCCGGGCGAGCGGTGGACTCCGGAGCTGGCCCAGGAGTTCTTCGGCATGCACAGCGGGCGGCCCGCGGACTTCGTGGAGAGCGAGCTGGTGCGCTACCTGGGGATGCCGGGGCAGGCCATCGGCTACAAGCTGGGCGAACGTGCCTGGCTGGAGGGCCGCGCGGCCGCGCAGCGCGCGCACGGCGCCGCCTTCGACGCCAAGGCGTGGCACATGGCGGCCCTCTCCCAGGGCTCCCTCGGTCTCGACGACCTGGTGGCGGAGCTGTCCGCACTCTGAACCGGCGCGCGGTGCTGCCGGACCGGTCCCGGGGCGGGGCCGGCAGCACCGGGCCGGGCGGTCGGGCGGTGCGTCGGTCCTGGTCGTCCGCGCGGGCCCGGCCGCCGTCCGGACCGCGGGTCAGGTGTCGGCCGGGGCGGCCCGGTGGCGCAGGGTGGAGCCTGCGCGTGCCTTGACGACCTCCAACTGGGCGGGCACCCGGCGGCGCAGGTCGGCCACATGGCTGACGATGCCGACGCAGCGGTCCCGCTCGCGCAGCGAGTCGAGGACGTCCAGCACCTCGTCCAGCGTCTGCTCGTCCAGACTGCCGAAGCCCTCGTCGATGAAGAGGGTCTCCAGCCGGGTGCCGCCGGCCTCCTCGGTCACCACGTCGGCCAGCCCGAGGGCGAGGGCCAGCGAGGCGAAGAAGGTCTCGCCGCCGGAGAGGGTGGCGGTGTCCCGCTCGGCGCCCGTCCAGGCGTCCACGACGTGCAGCCCGAGCCCGGACCTGCCCCGCCCGCCGGACCGTTCGTCGGAGTGCACGAGCGTGTAGCGGCCGCCGGACATCCGGCCGAGCCGCGCCGAGGCGGCGGCCGCGACCTGTTCGAGCCGGGCGGCCAGCACATAGGATTCCAGCCGCATCCGGCGCTCGTTCTCCGGTGAGGTGCCGGCGGCCAGCCCGGCCAGCCGGGCGACACGCTCGTAGGAGCCGCGCAACGGCGCCACCCGCCGGGCGCGCTCGGCGCCCCGTTCGCCCAGTCCGTCCAGCGCCTCCACCCGGCCGCGCGCGGCGTGCAGTTCGGCATCCGCGGCCCGGAGCCGTCCCTCGGCGGCCTCGGCGGCTGCCCGTGCCGCCTCCGGCTCTGCCGCGGGCCGGTCCGCGGCGGCGGCGAGCTCGGGGTCGGCCAGCTCCTCCGCCACGGCGGCCTCCTCGGCCTGCCGGCGCTCCAGCCGGGTGCGCAGCTCGCGCTGCCGGGGCTCGGGCAGCACGGCATCCTCCGCTTCCCCGGGTGCGGCGAAGCCGGCGCGGCCGGCCGCCTCCGACCGCTGCGCGGCGGCCTCGGTGAGCCGGTCGGCGGTGTGGGCGGCCGCCCTTACCGCCTCGGCGGTACGGGAGAGCAGCCCGACCCGGCGTTCCAGCTCGGCGCAGCGGGCGGCGACGCTGGGCGCTTCGCCGCGCGCCCTGGTCAGCCGCTCGGTGAGCGCTACCAGTTCACGCTGGAGTGCCTCCCGGGTCGAGGTGCGCGCGGCGGCGCGGCGCTCGGCCTCCTGGCGGGCCGCGGTCCGCTCGGCGTGCTCCCGCTCGGCGGCGGCCAGCGCCTCGCGGGCCTCATGGGTGCCGGACGCCTGGGCGCGGGCCCGCGCGTGCTCCTGCTCCAGGGCGGTGACGGCATCGGCCAGTTGCTCGGTGCCGCCGTCGGGCGCGCCCCCGGCGTCGGCTCCTTCCCCGGTCGCGTCGGCCGCTGCTTCGGCTGCCGCCTCGGTGCGGCTGTCGCGCAGTGCGGCCAGCCGCTGTTCGGCCGAGCGGTGGTGCTCGGCCGCCTGCTGCGAGCGGGCCAGCGCCTCCTCCTCTGCCGCCCGGTCCACGTGGCCGGGCTCCGCGCGGGCCGGATCGGGGTGTTCGGTGGCGCCGCACACGGTGCAGGGGGCGCCCGCGGCCAGGTTCGCGGCGAGCTCCGCCGCGATGCCGCGCAGTCGGCGCTCCCGCACCGCGAGCCAGTGCTCCTTGGCGTCGGCGGCCTCCTCGCGGGCCCGGCGCCGCACCTCGCGGGCCGACTCGATCTCGGCGTCCAGCCGGTCCCGGCGGTGCGCGGCCTGCAGGCGGGCGCGGGCGGGGTGCAGCCGGCCCGCCAGGTGTTCTGCGCGGGTGGCTGCCTCCAGTGCCTCGGCCACCCGCCGTTCGAGCCCGTGCCGCTGCTCCTCCCAGCCGGCCAGCCACTCCCCCGTCTCGCGGAGCAGGTCGTCGTCGGTCCGGGACTCGGCCTCCAGTCGGCGCAGTTCGGTCTCGATCGCGGCGGCGCGCGGTTCCTCCTCGCGGGTGACCCGCAGTGCCCCCAGTTCCTGCCGCAGTTCGCCTTCCAGTGCTGACAGCCGGTCGGGGCCGGCGTCGGTGAGGGTGTGCGGGAGGTCCGCGCGCGCCTCCCGTTCCGCGGTCCGGGCCCGGGCGTGTTCCTGCTGTGCGGTGCTGTGCAGCCGCAGCGCGGGCAGCACCGTGTCGGCAGCCTGCGCCCGCTCCAGCCGCTGCCGCTCCGCGTCCCGCTCCGCGGCGCCGGCCGCCAGCTCCTCGGCGCGCTGCCTGGCATGCGCGAAACGCTGCTGGGCGCGAGCCAGGTCCCGGACCGCTTCCAGCTCCCGGGCGGCCTCCGCGTGGCGTGCCCGGGCATGGTCCGCGGCGAGCGCTGCGGCGGTGCTGCGTTCCCGCGCATAGCTCCTGGCCTGCGCCGCCCAGGCCAGGACCGAGTCGGTCAGACCGGGGGCGCCGGGGGCGAGCGCGTCACGCGCGGGGGACTCGGCGGGCGGCGCCGCTTTGCCACGGGCGCCGCCGCGGGCGCGGACGCTTCCGCTGCCGCGGGTGTCCGGCGCCGAGCCGCGGGCCGGGCCGGTGCGCTGGCCGGGAAGCGGGTCGGGAAGGGTGTGCGCGGGTCCTTCGGCGAGCTCCGCGGGGTCGCCGACTGCCTGCCGCATCCGGTGGGCGAGGGCCAGCAGTTCCTCGTCGGCAGCGACGACCTCGCGCTGGGCGCTCTTGCGCATCCGCGCGAGTTCCTCCTCGACGGCGGCGAACCGGCCGGTGTCGAAGAGCCGGCCCAGCAGCTTCGCGCGGTCCTCGGCCCCGGAGCGCAGGAACCGGGCGAAGTCGCCCTGCGGCAGCAGCACGACCTGGCAGAACTGTTCCTTGCTCATGCCGAGGGACTGCCCGATCTCCTCACCGATCTCCTGGTGGGAGCGGCTGAGCCCCTGCCACTGGGCTGCGGCCGGGTCCCAGGCGCGCAGTTCGCAGCGGGCGCGTTCGCGGGTGAGGCCGCTGCCCCGGGTCTTGGGCCGGAGCTGCTCGGGAGCGCGGGTGACCTCCAGCCGCCGGCCGGCGACGGTGAGGTCGAGGACGACCTGGGTGCGCACGCGCGGATCCGCGTGGTCGCTGCGCAGGGTGCCGCCGGGCTGCTGACGGGCGCCGGGCACGCCGCCGTAGAGCGCGAAGCAGACGGCGTCCAGCACCGAGGTCTTGCCCGCGCCGGTGGCACCGTGCAGCAGGAACAGCCCGGCCGAGGAGAGCGTGTCGAAGTCCACGGTGTGCGTGCCGGCGAACGGGCCGAAGGCGGTGAGGGACAGTCGGTGGAGCCTCAACGGGCCACCGCCCGGGCACCGTCCCGGCTCGGGCGCCGGCCGTCGGCCGGAGTCCGCGCCGTGCCCGGGGCGGCCGACGCGTCCGGCTCGGCCTCGGCGACGCGGACGGCCTCCAGCGCCTGTCCGAGCATCTCGCGCTCCTCGGGCGCCGCCTGCTGCCCGGGGCGTACATGGCCGACGAAGTCCTCGGCGATCTGCCGGTCGGTGCGGCCGCTGAGCCGTACGGCGTAGGAGCGGGCGTCGCCGTCCTCCTCCCGGTCGGGCGCGAGGACGAGACTGACGGTGTGCGGGAAGCGCGCGGCCAGCCGGGCCATCGGGTCGTGCGGGCGGGCCGCGTCGGTGAGGGTGGCCTCCACCCAGGAGTCGGCGTGCTGCTCGAGGGCCGGATCCTCCAGCAGTTCCGCCAGCCTGCCGCGCAGCCGGGCGAGCGGCCGGGGGACGGGGCAGGGCAGCCGCTCGGCCGCCGGTTCGCCCGCGGGGCCGAGGTCGACCAGCCACATGGACTTCGGGTGCCCGGCCTCGGAGAACGAGTAGGCGATCGGGGTGCCGGAGTAGCGGATCCGCTCGGAGAGGGTCTGGCAGTTGTGCAGGTGGCCGAGCGCGACGTAGTCGATCCCCTCGAAGACCGAGGCGGGCACCGAGGCGACACCGCCGACGGTGATGTCGCGTTCGCTGTCGCAGACTTCGGCGCCGGTCACGAAGGCGTGGGCCAGCACGACGGAGCGCGTCCCGGCCGGACGGCCGGCGAGGTCCGCGCGGATCCGGTCCGTCGCTGCGCGGAGCACGGCGGTGTGGCCGCCGCGCTCCGCGCCGAGCGTCTCCCGCACCAGCGAGGGCTCCAGGTAGGGCACTCCGTAGACGGCCACCGGACCGCCGCCGTCGGCGGGTTCGAGGAGTACGGGAGTGCCGCACTCGCGGGGGTCGGTGCGCAGGTGGATCCCGGCGCGGCCGAGGAGTTTCGCACCGACCCCCAGCCGGCGTGCCGAGTCGTGGTTTCCGGAGATCATCACGGTGGGTACGCCGAGGTCCGCGAGGCGGGAGAGCGTCCGGTCGAACATCTCGACGGCGGCGAGAGAGGGGACCGCGCGGTCGTAGACGTCGCCGGAGACCAGCACGGCGTCCACCGCCCGCTCCTCGACGGTGGCGACCAGGTGGTCCAGGAAGGCGCGCTGGGCGTCGAGGAGGCTCACGCGGTGGAAGCTCCGGCCCAGATGCCAGTCCGAGGTGTGCAGCAGACGCATGGTCAACGACCTTAAGGCCCACCACCGACATCGCGTGCCCGCGGGCCCGTTCCCCGGCCGCGCCGACCCGGCGGGCGCGCCGTGGGACGGCTCAGACCGTACCGAAGGCCTCGCCGCCCACCTCGACTCGCGCACTGCCCGCTGTCGCGTCGGCCAGCCAGCTGCGGAAGTCGGCCAGGTCGGCGTCGGGCAGGCCGATCTCGATGGCGACCTCCGCGCCGTAGCGCACCTCGCGCACCTGGCGTCCGGTGGCGCGCAGTTCGTTCTCCAGGCGCCCGGCGCGCTCGTGCCCGACCGTGACGGTCAGCAGCCGGAAGCGGCGCCTGGTGACGGTCCCCACGGCGTCCAAAGCCTCGCCGACCGCGCCTCCGTAGGCGCGGATCAGGCCGCCCGCGCCCAGTTTGACGCCGCCGAAGTAGCGGGTGACGACGGCGACCGCGTACCGCACCTCGCGGCGCAGCAGCATCTGGAGCATCGGCACTCCCGCGGTGCCGCCCGGCTCGCCGTCGTCGTTCGCCTTCTGGGTGCCGGCGTCGGCACCGATGACGTAGGCCGAGCAGTTGTGGTTGGCGCCGGGGTGCTGCCTGCGGATCCGGGCGATGAACTCCTGGGCCTCGGCCTCCGTGGCCGCGGGCGCGAGAGCGCACAGGAAGCGGGAGCGGTTGACCTCCGTCTCGTGCACGCCCTCCCCGGCCACGGTGACGTACTCCGCTGGTCCTGGGGGCTGCTCCTGCTGTGCGTGCTGCTCCTGGTGCATCCCGCCAGCCTATGGCCGCGGCCGCGGGAATCGGCGGGGGGTACCGTCCGTTGTGGCACAGAGCCGGCCTGCCGCGGAGGAGTGAGTGATGTACGGCGATACCGGGACGGTGCGGGAGATTCTCACCGGGCTGGGTGACACCTGGGCGGTGGTGGGGCTGTCGCAGAACGCCTCGAGGCCCGCCTACGGGGTGGCAGAGGTGCTGCAGCGGTTCGGCAAACGGGTCGTTCCGGTCCACCCGAGCGCGGAGACGGTGCACGGCGAGCGCGGCTACGCGACACTCGCGCAGGTCCCGTTCCCGGTGGACGTGGTGGACGTGTTCGTCCGCTCCGAGCTGGCGGGGCAGGTGGCCGACGAGGCGGTGGCGATCGGCGCCAGGGCTGTCTGGTTCCAGCTCGGCGTGGTGGACGAGGCGGCCTGGGAGCGTACCCGGGCGGCCGGGCTCCGCATGGTGATGGACCGCTGCCCGGCCATCGAGATCCCCCGGCTGGGCTGAGCGCTTCGCCCGTGCCTCAGGCCCGGATCCGCCTCCGACGTTCGTGGTGGACGACGAGCCCGGGCCGCCCGGCCGTCTCGCGGCGTGTGCGGCGGGCCGGATCGAGGATCGGCCGGCGGCGCGGGTCAGCCCGCGCGGGCTGTTCGGCTTCGTCTTCGACGTCTGCGCCGACGAGCGCTACCGCGCCCGGGGGTTCGCCAGGCCCTCCACGACCTCGGCGCCCGGCAGTGCGGCCAGGGCCTTGCCGGGCACGATCAGCTTCCCCCGGCGGCTGCCGCTGCCGATCAGCACCCAGGGCAGCGCGACGGCTTCGGCGTCCAGCAGCAGGGGCCAGCCGGCGGGCAGGCCGACGGGGGTGATACCGCCGTACTCCATGCCGGTCTCGGTGACCGCGGTCTCGTGCGGGGCGAAGGAGACCTTCCGGGCGCCGAGGCCGCGCCGGACCGCTCCGTTGACGTCGAGGCGGCCGCCGGAGGGCACCACGCAGCCCGCGAGAGTGCGGGTCCCGCTCTGTTTGGCGGCGACGATCACGCAGTTGGCGGAGGTCTGCAGCAGGTCCTCGCCGTACGTCTCGACGAAGACCGCGGTGTCGGCCTTGTCCGGATCGGTGTCGACGTACAGCAGGTGCTCGGCGGGAACAGTGCCGCTCCAGCCGCGGACCGCGGCGGCGACGGGGGCTGCCAGTCGGTCCAGGACCCCGGGGGCCGGCCTGGCGTTGTCGAAGTCTCCGATGGGCGCACGCATACCGGTACCCTAGCCAGCCCGCGCCGCCCGGTCAGCGCGGTGCGGGGACCGAGACGGCCATGGTCATCTCGACGCTCTCCGGCCCGTCGTTGCGGTAGCCGTGCGGGACGTGGGATTCGAAGCACGCGGAGGTCCCGGCCGGAACCGTGTACACGTCGCCGTCCACCTCGAGGACGAGCGTGCCGGTCGTGACGTGCACGAGTTCGGTGGTGCCCAGCGGGTGCGGATCGGAACTGCTGGCGTCTCCCGGCGCCAGCTTCCAGTGCCACAGCTCCAGTGGACCGGGCGCCTCGGTGCCGGCGAGCAGGGTGCTGTGGCTGCCCGCCTCGGTGGACCACAGCCGCACCGCCTGCTCCGGCGGCACCAGGCGGACCTGCGGCTCCTGATCGAAGTCCAGCAGCGAGGTGATGCTGACGCCGAGTGCGTCGCCGATCTTGACGACGGTGCCCACGCTGGGGTTGGTGCGGGCCTGTTCGATCTGGATGAGCATGCCCCTGCTGACACCGGCCCGCGCCGCGAGGGCGTCGAGGGTGAAGCCGCGCTCGGCCCGCAGATGTTTCAGGTTGCGGGCCAGCGCCTGCGTGAGGTGGTCGAGGTCCGTCACGATGTTCCACACCATCCAAAATATTAAATGACAGAGTGCATTGAGGTGTACTACGGTGTGCTGGACTTGAGCGTTCACCACACTGTACTGCGAGGGAATCCGCCATGACCGCTGTCTTCGCGCTGGCCACCAGCCTCCTGTGGGGGCTGGCCGACTTCGGCGGCGGGCTGCTCAGCAAGCGGCTGCGCGAGCTGACGGTGGTGGTCGTCTCGCAGGGCGCGGCCTGTCTGGTGCTCGGCGTCATCGTGCTCGTCACCGGCGCCTGGAGCGAACTGGACGCGCGCCTGCTGTGGTGCGCGGTGGCGGCCGGGGCGATCGGGCCGGTGTCGATGCTGTGCTTCTACCGGGCACTGGCCGTCGGTCCGATGGGCGTGGTCTCGCCCGTCGCCACCCTCGGCAGCGTCGCCGTGCCGGTGGCCGTCGGCATGGCCCTGCACGGTGAACGGCCGGGCCCGCTCCAGGCCGTGGGCACCCTGGTCGCCGTCACCGGAGTGGTGCTGGCCGGCGGCGTGGGCGGCGGAGGCGCACCCGTGCAGCGGCGCACAGTCCTGCTCACCCTGATCGCGGCCTCCGGGTTCGGCGCGACGATGAGCCTGGTCGCCGAGGCGTCCACGACACTCGCGGGACTCTTTCTGACGCTGTTCGTGCAGCGGGTGGTCAACCTCGTCGTGGGCGGCGGAACGCTCTGGGTCTCGGTGCGGCGCGGCACACCGGCGCTGCCCGAGGAGGGTCTGCGGGCGGTGTGGACGGCGCTGCCCGCGCTGGCCTTCGTCGGCCTGGCCGACGTCGCCGCCAACGGTACGTACGCCGTCGCCGCGCAGCACGGCCCGGTCACGGTCGCAGCCGTCCTGGCCTCGCTCTACCCCGTCGTCACCGCGCTCGCCGCACGGAGCGTGCTCCAGGAGCGGCTGCGCGCGCTGCAGACCACGGGCGCCGGGCTGGCGCTGCTGGGCACAGTCCTGCTGGCCTCGGGCTGACCGGAGCACCGGCTCAACCGCCGGCCGAGCCGCCGGGCGGCTCGGCGTCCGGCGCGGCGGGCAGGTCGGCGAGGGCGACCAGCTCCTGCGGACTGACCCCCTCGGGAACGGGCACCGGCGGCGGGGTGCGCAGCGGCGGCTGCCACCCCTGCTCCGGGTCCAGCCGGCGGACCACCTTGGCGGGGGCACCCGCGACCACGGCGTGGTCGGGTATCTCACCCCGCACCACGGCTCCCGCCGCGACCACCACGTTGCGCCCCAGCGTCGCGCCGGGCAGGACGACGGCCCCCGCGCCGATCCAGCTCCCCGCGCCGATCTCCACCGGTGCGGTGCGCGGCCACTGCTTGCCGACCGGCAGCTCCGGATCGTCGTAGGAGTGATTGGTGGAGGTGATGTAGACGTACGGGCCGCAGAACACGTCGTCGCCGAGGCTGACCCGGGTGTCCGCGATGACGTGGCTGCCCCGGCCCAGCACCACGCCGTTCCCCAGCCGCAGCACCGTCTCCGGTCCCAGCTCCAGGTCCGGCATCATGCCCGCCGTCAGCGTGACGTCCTGGCCGACAATGCAGTGGTCGCCGAGTTCGATCCATGGTGTCCCGAAGAGCGTCCCCTGCGGAAAGGCGAGCCGTGTCCCGGTCCCGATGCGGCGGAACGCGTACGGCCCCGGGCGTCGCGCGGTGACGGCCCCCGCCTGCCGGGCCCGACGCCAGAGGCCGTGTACGGCGCGGGAGGTGAGGGAGGAGAACGTGTTCCTGAGGGATGGCACGCCGTCACCGTAGCGCCCCGGCACCGCCCCGCCCCGGTGAGGTTCCTCACCGGTAACCTCGGGTGGCGCTTTCGCCGGGCGCGGGGTGCGCAGCCGCCGTGAACAGGGGCATGCCCGGGCGCGGAGAGGCTCAGGAGGCCGCCGGCCGTTCGCCGACGGTCGCACCGCGGTGCTGCTCGGCCAGGTCCACATAGCCGAGCGCGTTGAGGCGCACGCCCTCGAACTCCTCGTCGGTCAGCTCCCGCCGCACCTTGCCGGGCACCCCGGCCACCAGCGAACCGGGCGGCACCACGGTCCCCTGCGGCACCAGGGCCTGGGCCGCAACCAGGGAACCGGCACCGATACGGGCGCCGTTGAGGACGGTGGCGCCCATGCCGATCAGCACGTCGTCCTCGACCGTGCAGCCGTGCAGCACGGCGTTGTGGCCCACGGTGACCCGGGCGCCGACCTCGACGGGGAAGCCGGGGTCGCCGTGCACGGTGCAGTTGTCCTGCACGTTGCTGCCCTCACCGAGCACGATGGGGGCGGCGTCGGCCCGCAGTACGGCGCTGTACCACACGCTCGCCCCGGCCGCCAGGGTGACGTCTCCCGCGAGTACCGAGGTCGGCGCGTTGAACGCCGTGGGATCCAGTCGCGGTGCGTGCCCGCCGACCGTCACGATCAGCCCGTGCTGTGTCACGTTGCTCTCCACTCCGGATGTCTCGCCGTCCGGTCCCGCTCAGTCGCCGACCGGGGCCGACGGGGTGCCCTCGTGTTCGGGCCGTCGGGGACGGCCGTCCGCGACCGCGGCGGGGGCGTCCTGCTGGGCCGCGGCGTGCTCGGTACGGTGCTCCTCGACCGCTTCGGCGGCCACCTTCGCGGCCCGGCGTTTGACGAGCACCATGGAGGCGAGGCCGATCAGCACGGCGGCCACCAGCCCGAGCCAGGAGAAGCGCTTGAGCCATGCCTCGGCGACGACACCGACGTAGTAGATGACCGCTGTGGTGCCGCCCGCCCACACCACGCCGCCCAGCACGTTCGCGGTCAGGAACTTCCAGTACGGCATCTTCAGCACACCCGAGAGCGGCCCCGCGAAGATCCGCAGCAGGGCGATGAAGCGGCCGAAGAAGACGGCCCACATGCCCCACCGCTGGAAGGAGCGCTCGGCGGTGGCCACATGGCTGGGGCCGAAGTGCTTGGGGAACTTCCCGCCCAGCCAGTCCAGGAGCGGCTTGCCGCCTCTCCGGCCGATGGCGTACCCGATCGAGTCACCCACGACGGCGCCGACCGTGGCGCAGGTCCCCAGGATCAGCGGATCGATGTGCCCCTGCTGCGAGGACAGCAGCGCGGAGCTGACGAGGACGATCTCCCCCGGCAGCGGGATCCCCAGGCTCTCCAGCCCGATGACGACCCCCACCAGGAGGTACACGCTGACGGCCGGAACGTTCTCCAGCCAGTCCTGGATGTGCAACTGCGGCTTCCTCTCATGACATCGGAGCACGAGCTGCCATGACGGCACGAATTCGGAAGCCTACTCGACCGCGCGCCGGCCCGCGCCCACTGCCTCGCGCGCCGCTCTCCGGCCGGCGGGGGCTGGACCGGACCGGCGGCGCGGCGTGGCGTCAGTCGTTGGGCCGCAGGGTCCACACGACGGTCATCTCGCTGGTGACCGCGCCGTCGGGGCGGCGGAGCGCGACCCGGACCGGGAACTCGGGGCGCTCTCCCCGGTCCAGCTCGGCGACCACCTCGGCGGCCGGGCGGCCGAGCTCGGCGGTGGCGGTGACCACGCCCTTGGCGATCTTCTTGAAGTCCATCTCGGCGCGTACCGGCAGCGGGACGGCGCGGGAGAGCTGGTCGGCGAACGCGGCCAGGGTCACCGCCCCGGTCGCGGACTCGGCTAGCGTGAACATCGCACCGGCGTGCGGGCCGCCCACGTGGTTGTGGTACTCGCTCTGGTCGGGCAGGGAGACGACGACACGTTCCGGCGAGGTCTCCAGGTATTCCAGGTTGAGGGTGCGGGCCATGGGCACGGAGGCCCGCATCAGCTCACCGATGTCCGGCTGCGACTGTGTGGTCATGGCCGCACGTTACCACTGAGTAACTCGGCGCGGGAGAATCGTTCCTTCCCGCTTCGGCCCCATTCGTGTAGCGGGTCCGTACCGATCCAGGACCGGCCGTGGCCAGTGCTACGACCGCACCATAGGGTTGTCGCCCATGTGGCCAGGACAGCAGCCGCCCGGGGGCGAGCAGAACCCGCAGCAGCCGAACCCGTACCAGCAGCCCGGGTACGGGCAACCGAACCCGTACCAGCAACCCGGCTACGGGCAGCAGCCGTCGGGCCAGCAGCCCGGGCAGGGGCAGCCGCCGGGCCCGCCGGGCTACGGCCAGCAGCCCGGGCAGGCTCCCCACCCCTACGGGCAGCCGGGTGGGCCGGGACAGTCGGGACAGTGGGGCCCGGGGAGCATGCCGGGCAGCCCGCAGCCGCAGTCACCCAAGGGCGGAGGCGGCGGAGGCGGCCGGAACAAGACGATCGCCATCGCGATCGTCGCCGCGGTCGCGGTCATCGCCGCGACGGTGGCCGGGGTCGTCGTCCTCGGCGGCGACGACTCGGGCGGGGGCAAGAAGAACGAGGCCGACAAGACCTCCTCGCCCTCGGTGAAGACGAAACCGGAGAAGAGCGAGAAGGCCGAGCCGGGAGGCGGCGGCGCCTCCAAGGACCCCTCGGACCCGGTGGTGAAGGGCTGGCAGACCGTCGTCAACCCCAAGTGGTACTCGGCCTTCGACGTCCCGGACAACGACGACTGGACCCTCGCGAGCACGGGCACCATCACCGGATTCGAGGACGACAAGGGCAAGGTCCTGGTCGCCATGTCGGCGCCCGCCTACTACAAGGACGACTGGTGCAAGCGCAGCAGCCGCGCCGGCGTCGGCACCAAGGGCGCGCAGGGCTCCAAGGACACCAAGGAGGCGGCGCGGATCGCGGCCGGCAACTTCGCGATCGCCGGCTACGACCAGAAGCAGAAGGGCACCCTCAAGGTCTCCAAGCCCAAGCCGTTCAAGAACGAGCACGGCATCAAGGGCCACACCGTCACCGCCAAGATCACCGGAGCCCCCAAGGAGGACAAGTGCTCCACGAGTGCGGGCAAGGTCGTCACGGTCTCCTGGATCAACAGCAACGGTGACCTGGCGATCTGGGTCCTCTACACCGACGCCGGCGTCAAGGACGAAGTACCGGACGCCACCATCGAGAAGATGACGGGCAGCCTCCGCGACTACGACGGCGGCGGGGACGAGCCCCGCGGCTGACCGGGCAGACCCCAGGGGCCACGGGACCGGCTGCGACGGCGCCCTCAGTCCAGACTGAAGGCGCCGTCCGGCGGTTCGGGGGACGGCACGGCGTCGCCGTCCTCGACCGCACGAACACCCCGCGTGAAGCGCTCCAGCTCCGTCCCGTGCTCGACCCGGGCCGGGAACGGGTCGGCCGAGCAGCGGCGGGCCAGTTCCCCGACCGGCTGCTCCGCGTGCGAGGCGAGCAGCAGGATGTTGCCGAACCGGCGGCCGCGCAGCACCGCGGGCTCCGCGACGAGCGCGAGCTGCGGGAAGACCGCGGCGAACGTGGCCAGTTGGGAGGCGAGGAAGCGGAACGGCGCGGCGTCGGCGAGGTTGGCCACATACAGGCCGCCGGGCCGCAGCACCCGCGCCGCCTCGCGTGCGTACGGCAGGGTGGTCAGATGCGCGGGCATCCGCGAACCGCCGTACACGTCGGAGACCAGGACATCGGCACCGGCCGCGGGCGAGGACTCCAGCACGGCCCGCCCGTCGGCCGCCTCCACCGTGACCGCGGCACCGTCCGGGAGCGGCAGATACTCGGCGACGAACGCGCTCAGCTCCGCGTCCGGTTCGGCCACCCGCTGCCGGGAGCCGGGACGGGTCGCGGCGAGGTAGCGGGGCAGGGTGAGCGCTCCCCCGCCGAGGTGGAGCACGTCCAGCGGCGCTGCGGGCGGTGCGGCGAGGTCCAGCAGATGGCCGACCCGGCGCGCGTACTCGAACTCCAGGTGCCCGGGCTCGTCGAGGTCGACGTAGGACTGCGGGGCTCCGTCCAGCGTCAGCAGCCAGGCCCGGCTCCGGTCGATGTCCGGCAGCAGCTTGGCCGTGCCGCCCGCGACGGTTCGGATGCGGGGTATCTGCTCCCCGCCGGCGTCGGTCTCCACCTCTCCATTGTGCGGGCCCGCCGCAGCCTCAGCGCACCCCGGTCCCGGGGTGCCGAGGGCGCGGCACACGCTCCGGCAGCGGCACATAGGTGTCGACGGCGTCCAGCAGCGCCTCGATCGAGCCCGTCCAGCGCGGATCGCCCTCGAGGGCGCGGCGGGCGGAGACCCGCACGGCCGGGACGGCCGGGAGGTTCTCCCCGGCGAAGCCGTGCGTCGCCAGCAGCGCCCGCGCCTGGTACTCGACCCGTTCGCTCAGCTCGTCGCTGCCCGCGTCGGCCATGGTGAGGGCGACGACCAGATGGGCGAGGCCGCCGCGACGCGCGAGCGCGAGCTGCTCGGCGGTTCCCGGACGCACGCCCTCGCGCACGGAGACGACGAGCAGCGCACCGTCCAGCCCGGCGCGGGCCCGTGAGGCGTCCGTACGCGCCCGGACCGTCGTACCGCCGCCGGGGTACGGGCCGGTGCCGGGCACCGCGCGCAGGGCAGGGTCCAGCACGGTGTAGTGCCGCGTGTCGGTGGCGTAGCGGAAGCACCGGGAGCGCTGCCTGCGCGCCACCGGATGGCCGTCCGGGCGAGCGGCTGCCGCGCGCCCCGGCTCCGGCCCGCGGGGAGCCGCCCCGAGGCCGCGGGCGGCCAGCGCGGCGGCCAGCGTGGTCTTGCCGTGCCCGGGATGGCCCAGCGTGCCGATGGTGAGGTGGGGGACGGGGAACGGGGCGGTGCGCGGGTGGCTGAGGCCGGACATGGGAGCCCTCCAGGACCGGTACGGACGAGTCGGGACCCCGGAAAGCAGCCCGACCCTCCCCTGTGGGGTCCTCGGCCGGTCCGGGAGGGTCAGCGTCGGCGGGGACGGCCGCCGGGCGGAACGGAGTGGATGTGCGCGCCCGCCGTCGGCAGGAGGGCAGCCCGCGCGGCGGCCGCCACCGCGGCCGGAGCACAGAGAAGGGGCAGCCCGAGCACCCCGAGATGATCGCCCGTTCAACCACCGCCCGTCGAACGGTTTTCGGCAATCACCGCACGGCGGCTTTCCGGCCCTGGTCGAAGCGGACATGGCCACCCGGGGAACAGCTCTGCGGAACCGCGCCTTTCGGGCATTCCGCCCGGCTTCGACCGGCGGGGGAACCGATTCGTCGGTTACGCTCCCAGCGTGCCCGTCCCCGCCACGCAGCCAGACGGACTCCCCGGCCGTCTCACCCGGACGCTGCTCTCACCATGGTTCCGCCTCGCCCTGCTCGTCGCACTGCTGTGCGCGGCCGCGACGGCGATGCTGCTGTACGAACCCCAGCGCCTGCTCGCCCAGGGCTGGCCCCCGGAGATCGCCGGGGGCGCGGCCGTCGCCCTTTTCGGCGCCGCCTACGGGGTGTGCACCGCGGCCTTCGTCCCGCGCCCCGTACTCAACGTGGCGGCCGGTGTCCTCTTCGGCGCGCAGGCGGGCACCTTCTCGGCGACGGCCGGCACGGTGATCGGCGCGGGCATCGCCTTCGGGCTGGGCCGGATGCTCGGCCAGGACGCCCTGCGCACCCTGCTGCGAGGCCGCTGGCTGTCGTCCGCCGACCGGCAGTTGAGCCGGCACGGGTTCCGCTCGATGCTGATCATCCGGCTGCTGCCGGGCGTGCCGTTCGCGGCTTCGAACTACGGCGCGGCCGTCTCCCGGATGCGCTGGCTCGCCTTCCTGAGCGCGACCGCGCTGGGCTCGGTACCCAACACCGCGGCCTATGTCATCGCCGGGAGCAGCGCCGCGACTCCGACCTCGCCGGTCTTCCTGGCCTCGTTCGCCTTCATCACGCTCTCCGGGCTGGCCGGTGCTGTGATCGCCTGGCGCAAGCGCGCCCAGTTGCGGGGCACCGCTCAGGGCGAGGAGACGGCTCCCGGGTCCGCCAACCCGCCCGAGGCCCGCACCCCCGCCGCCCCTCCGGCACCGGTCCCCCACCCGTGACCCCTACTACCACAGGGACGAGCTCCGCAGCAGATGTCTTGGTTTGAATCCTTCGTCCTCGGACTCGTCCAGGGACTGACCGAGTTCCTCCCGATCTCCTCCAGCGCCCATCTCCGGCTGGTCGCCGCCTTCGCGGGGTGGCAGGACCCCGGTGCGGCCTTCACCGCCGTCACCCAGATCGGCACCGAGACCGCCGTCCTGATCTTCTTCCGGAAGGACATCGGCCGGATCCTCGCGGCCTGGTTCCGCTCCCTCTACAGCCCGGCGGCCCGCAGCGACCACAACGCGAAGACGGGCTGGCTCGTCATCGTCGGCTCCATCCCGATCGGAGTGCTGGGACTGACCTTCAAGGACCAGATCGAAGGCCCGTTCCGCGACCTGCGGCTGATCGCGTCCACGCTGGTGGGCCTCGGCATCGTGCTGGGCATCGCCGACCGGATGGCCGCCCGCGACACCAAGGGCGGCCGCCACCGGGCACGGCGGGAGCGGAAGTCCCTGGAACAGCTCAACGTACGCGACGGACTGATCTACGGCTGCGCCCAGGCGCTGGCACTGGTACCCGGGGTGTCCCGGTCCGGCGCCACCATCAGCGGCGGACTGTTCATGGGCTACCGGCGCGAGGCCGCCGCCCGCTATTCCTTCCTGCTCGCCGTGCCCGCGGTCCTGGCCTCCGGGCTGTTCGAACTGGCGGACATCGGCGAGGGCCACGTCTCCTGGGGACCGACCCTCTTCGCCACCGCACTGGCGTTCGTGGTGGCCTATGGCGTCATCGCCTGGTTCATGCGGTTCATCTCCACCCGCAGCTTCATGCCGTTCGTCATCTACCGGATCCTGCTCGGAGCGGCCCTCTTCGCCCTGATGGCGGCAGGCGTCCTCAGCCCGCACGCGGGCGAGTCGGTGGGCTGAGCGCACCGCGGCACCGGACGTCCGCGGCCCGCGCCCCGGACTCCCGGGGCTGAGCCGGGAAGTCCGGGCCGGACCGGGAAGGAGCGGGCCGGACCGGAAAAGGCTTCCGCAGCGCCCGCCGGTTCACCGGCGGCGCCGCTGCCGCTCCTGCGCCCGCCTGCGCCGGAGCACCAGCAGATCGATGGCCGCGATCAGCGCCAACGCGGCGCACAGCGCCGCCAGCACAGTCAGCACCCGGTCGCTGGGGGTGCTGTGGCTGTCCGAGGCCGCGGCCCACCAGGCGAACAGCGCGGCAGCCGCGGCGAAGAACGGCACTCCGACGGACGACAGCAGAGTGCGCAGCCACAGATCGCTGCGCGCGGTCACCGGTTCCGTGCCGGAGCGGGAACGCCGGAAGCGGCGGCCGTCGTTCCGGTCGGGCCCGGGCTGCGGTGGCTGGGACACGGGGAGCCGCCTTTCGCCGGTGTGCTCCCCCATGATTCCGGCCGCGCCCCGGAATCCCCGTGCAGACGCGCCAGGGGCCACCGGTCACAGCCCGGGCAGCACGTCCTGGTCGACCTCGTGCCGGGGCGGTTCGGGGGCGGTACGCAAGGACAGCTTGTACCGGCAGTCGGGCCCCAGGCCCCAGAGCCGGGAGGCGCGGTCGCGCAGCGGTTGTCCGCACATCCGGCACAGCACCCGTCGCCCCCCGACTGGCTGACTGTCGGGCAGGGCCACCGCCTCGGCGCGTTCGCCGCGCTCTCCTCCGCCGCCGTGCGGCTCCTCCTCCGCGGCCATCCGCGGCCCCCTTCCGCTCCGTCCGGGCGGTTCCCCGTCGGCCCGCACCGTACCAACGCGCCCACCCGTGCGGAGCAGGCCGAAGTGCGGGGGGCGGCGTGCACGCCCACGGTGGGCGTGGAGACAGAACAGCCACCTCTCACGGGAGAGCACATGCGTATCCGTACCGCCCTCGTGGTCGGCGCCCTCAGCGCCACCGCACTGCTCGGCTCCACCGGAACCGCCGTCGCCGGCGACGATCCGGTGGTGGGAGTGACCGGCAACTCGCCCGGCATCCTCTCGGGCGACAACGTCCAGGTACCCGTGAAGGTGGGTGCGAACGTCTGCGGCAACCCGCTGCTGGTCCCGCTGCTGAGCCCGGCGGCGCAGAACTACTGCAAGAACCACTTCTAGGTCACACCAGCGCAGCATCAGCACGTCGGCCGACGGACCCCGCCCCCGCCGCGCGGAGGCGGGGTTCCGTCGGTTTCGGGGAGCGATCCGCCCGCCCACGGGTTGTGCCGTCACGGGACCGGACTGCCACACTTGCGGCATGGACAACTTCTACCGCGGTCCCGCGACCCTGCTGACCGGGGCCGCCGAGGTGCCGGTCGACGTAGCGCTGTTCACGGAGACCACCGGCCCCGGCACCAAGTGGTCCGGCACCATGAGGCCCGAGGGCGGCCAGCGGCTGTGGACCGAACTGGAGGGCGACACGGCCCGGCTGCGGCTGGCCGACGGCCGCGTGTGCCGGGTGACCGTGCTCGGCAGCGGGTTCGGTCCGGTCGAGGTCTCGGGCGAGGGCCCGTTCCCCACGGAGCCCTGACGGGCGGTCTGCCGCGGCCCGCCGGCGGGGCCGGGCACCCCCGGCCGGGGGCCACCCGACCGGGCCGCCCCCGGCACACCCGGCGTCCATCGGGAGATATCACCTGACAGGGGGAGACGGGGCCGTGCCCGTACTCCGCTGGTGGTACATCAAGACTGTGCCGGCAGGTGACGACAGGCCGTCAGGAATACGGAACCGTGGAAGGCATGAACGCGATGCCCGACCGGTGCTGCACGGAGCGGATATGAGCGCGCTGACCATGGCGGTGCTGCTCTCGCTGGTATCCGCGGTGAGCTACGCACTGGCCGCGATCGTGCAGGAGAAGATCGCCACCTCGACCGAGCCGAGCCGATGGAGGCTGCTGGGGTCCGGGATGTGGTGGACCGCAGCGGCGCTGCAGGGGGCGGGAGCACTGCTGCATGTGGCGGCGCTCGCCCAGGGGCCGCTGACCGTCGTTCAGCCACTCGGCGTTCTCACGCTCGTACTCGCCGCCCCGCTGGCGGCGCTCCTGGGCCGGCGGCCGGTGACCACCTCCGCGTGGCGGGGCATCGTCCTGGTCTCGGCCGGCCTGGCCGGCATTCTGCTGCTGACCGGGGACACGGGCGTGGGTTCCCTCGACAGTGGCGGTCAGTTCCTCCTCGCGGGCTGCGTCCTGGGGCTGATCGCGCTGCTGGCGGGCGCGGCGTCTGCGCTGGGGCGTACGGTGCACGGCCGCCTCGGCGCCCTGCGGAGCACGGCGCTGGCGCTGGCCGCCGGGGTGGCGTACGGCGCTGCTTCGGTCTTCGTCAAGTCGCTCGCCGAGGGCTGGGCCTCGGCTCCGCTCTCCGTCTCCGTGCCGCTCGCGAGTCTGACGGTGGTGCTGGCAGCCATCGGGCTGGCGAGTTCGCAGGCGTCCTACCGGGACGGCGGTCTGGCGACTCCGCTGGCGACCGCCACCGTGGCCAACCCGGTGGTCGCAGCGGCGGCCGGGATACTGCTGCTGGAGGAGAGCTTCCGGTACGGCGCGACCGGCACGGTGCTGGCGCTGGCCGCGGGCGCGCTGACCACCTGGGGGCTGGTCGTCCTGACGTCCGACAGCGCACGGCAGGCACGCGCGGAGGAGACCGGGCAGCCCCGCCGCGCGTCCCGGCCGGGAAGGGCCGACGGACCGGATCGCGCAGACGGGCCGGATCGCGGCCCGGCAGCGGAGTCCGCTGTGCTGCGGGTGTCCGAGGCGGAGGTGCACACCGTGGTTCCCCGCCCCCGCACGTCGCCGGCGCATCCGACCGGTGGCCGCACCGTAACTCTGTCCGCGCCCTGACCCTGTCCGCACCGTGACCGGGCTGCACCGGCCGAGCGGCGTACGGCTGCCGCCCGAGCCCGGTGGCCCGCAGGACCGACCGGCAGCCCGGCGCCGACACCGTCGCGCCTCCGGGCGGAGGATCACGCCGCGCCCGTCCCGGCACGCCCCTCGCCTCCGCACCCTCCCTCCCGCACACTGGAGCGGACCACCGGACGAAGGAGGGCGCCCATGCCGCCGTGGCCGGCGTCCCGCTGGGCCCGTCGGGTGCTGCCGCCGGTGGCGGGCGCGCTGCCGGTGCTGGCGTTCCCGGCGCCCGCACTGTGGTGGCTGGCGTACGCGGCGCTGGTGCCGTGGCTGCTGCTGTTGCGCGCTGCGCCGTCGGGCCGCGCGGCCGCGCTCGCCGGATGGTCGGGCGGTACGGGGTTCATGCTGGCGATGCACCACTGGCTGATGCCGAGCCTGCATGTGTTCATCGTCCTGCTGGCCGCGCTGCTGGGACTGTTGTGGCTGCCCTGGGGCTGGCTGGTGCACCGGCTGCTGAGCGGCGCTCCCGGGGCCGGCCGGCTGGCGGCGGCCGTGGTGCTCGTTCCGTCGGGCTGGCTGCTGGCCGAACTGGTCAGGTCCTGGGAGTACCTGGGCGGCCCGTGGGGGCTGCTGGGTGCGAGCCAGTGGGAGGTGCGGCCCGCCTTGCGCCTGGCCTCTGTGGGTGGCGTGTGGCTGGTGAGCTTCCTGGTGGTGGCCGTGAACACCGCGCTGGTCGCGCTGACGGCGCTGCCGCGTGCCCGGGCGGCCGCCCTGGTGGCACTGGTGTCCGTCGCCGCCACCGGCGCGTCCGCCTGGGTGTGGGCGCCCCGGCCCGAACCGGCGGGCCACACCCGGGTCGCCGTCGTGCAGATCGGGGAGACGCAGTCGCGTCAGGAGCGGTTCGCGCGCGGCGAGGAGCTGACCCGCCGACTGGCCGACCGCGACCCGGACCTGATCGTGTGGGGGGAGAGCAGCGTCGGCTACGACCTGGCCGACCGTCCGGCGCTGGTGCGCAGACTGTCCACGCTCTCCCGGCAGACGGGGGCTCCGCTGCTGGTGAACGTCGACGCGCGGCGCAGCGACCGGCCGGGTATCTACAAGAGTTCGGTGCTCGTGGACGAACGGGGGCTCACCGGGCAGCGCTACGACAAGATGCGGCTGGTGCCCTTCGGCGAGTACGTCCCGGCCCGGTCGGTGCTCGGCTGGGCGACCTCGGTGGGCCGTGCGGCGGGTGAGGACCGCAGGCGCGGCGAGGAACCGGTGGTGATGCGGGCGGGTGGACTGCGGTTCGGTCCGCTGATCTGCTTCGAGACGGCCTTCCCGGACATGAGCAGGCAGCTGGCCGCCGAGCACGCCCGGATGGTGGTGGCACAGTCCTCGACCTCCTCCTTCCAGCACAGTTGGGCACCGGAGCAGCACGCGTCACTGGGGGCGCTGCGGGCGGCCGAGTCGGGGCGCCCCGTGGTGCACGCGACGCTCACCGGGGTGAGCGCGCTGTACGGCCCCGGCGGCGAGCGGCTGGGGGCTCCGATGGGCACCGGTACCAGCGCGGCGCGGCTCACCGAGGTGCCACTGGCCTCGGGGAGGACGCTCTATGTGCGCTTCGGCGACTGGACGGTACGGCTCGCGCTGACCGCGCTGGCGGCCTACGGGGTGGCGGAGGGAGCGCGTGCGGTACGCGCGCGCGGGGCGCGGGGCCGCACGCAGCTCAGCACGACTGCTCCAGTGCGTCGTTGACGACGCGTTCGCACAGCTCGTGGGTGCGCAGAGCGTCCCGCGCATCGGGCGTCCTGCCGTCCCGCACGGTCCCCAGGAAGGCGAGCACGCACTGCTCGATGCCGCGCTGCCGAGCGACGGGCACCCAGTCGCCGCGGCGGCGGACGCTGGGCTGGCCCTTGTGGTCGACGATCTCCGCCAGGTCGCGGACCTCGCGCTTGGCGTCCTGGCCGGAGACCTCCAGGACCTCCTGGGCCGAGCCGGAGAGCCGGTTCATGGCGCCGAGCGCGGTGAAGCCGTCGCCCGCGAGCTGGAGCACGACGTGGTGCAGCAGCCCGTCGCGGACCCGGGCCCGCACGTCGATCCGGTCCGGCTCGCCGGGGATGAGGAAGCGGAGCGTGTCGACGACGTGGATGAAGTCGTCGAGCACCGCGCGGCGGGGGTCCTCGGGCAGGCCCACGCGGTGCTTCTGCAGGAGGATCAGCTCCCGCGGGTGCTCCCGGCACTGCGCGTACCCGGGGGCGTGCCGCCGGTTGAAGCCGACCGCGAGGCCGGTGCCGCGGCGCTCGGCCAGCTCCACCAGGGCGCGGGAGGCGGCGAGCTCGTAGGCGAGGGGCTTGTCGACGAAGGTGGGCACGCCCGCCTCCAGCAGCCGCCGGACCAGCTCCGGGTGTGCGCTGGTGGCGGCGTGCACGAAGGCGGCGTCCGGCCCGGCGGCGAGCAGTCCGTCCAGGTCGGTGTGGCGGTGGGCGGCCGGGATCCGGTAGGCGTCGCCGACGGCGGCCAGGGTGGCCGGGGTGCGGGTGACCAGGTGCGGCTCCAGGTCCGGCTGGGCCATGAGTACCGGCAGGTACGCCTTTGTGGCGATGTCGCCGAGTCCGATCACGCCGATCCGCACGGGCTCTCCCTCGCTACTGCGGTGCTGACTGTGACTGGGCAGCATACGTGCGAGGCGGCGGCCGCCAGTCGGCGATCCCCGCGAAGGCGCGGAGCGCGGCGGCGGGGGCGAGGTGGTCGAGGGCGACGAGTGCCGCGTCGCGCAGCATGCAGCTCGCGGCGCCGGTCAGGGTCGTCGCACGACTGGCGCGGGCCGAGCGCCGCACGACCTCGGTGGTGCGGGGCAGCCGGTGCCGGGTGTAGCGCGCCAGCGCCTCGGCGGGCTCGCCCGCCGGGTCGGCGAACCGGGCCAGCACGGCCGCATCCTCCAGCGCCTGGTTGCCGCCCTGCCCCAGGCCGGGCGTCATGGGGTGGGCCGCGTCGCCCAGCAGCGCGACCCGCCCGGCGTGCTGCGAGGGCAGCGGATCGATCAGATGGTGGACGTCGTTGCGCAGTACGGCGCTGTCCGGCACCTCCGCGAGGAGCTGCGGGATCGGCCGGTGCCAGGTGCCGTACAGCCGCAGCAGCGCGGCGCGTTCGCCCTCCGGGTGCTGCTGCCCGGCGGGAAGCACGGCGGCCGCGTAGGCGTAGACCCTGCCGTCCGGGAGGGTCTGGGTGCCCCATATCCCGCCCCTCCCCCAGGTCTCGTGCGGCTCGACCTCGCCCGCGGGGCGCTCGGCGAGGAAGCGCCAGGTGGTGCAGCCCGCGTAGCGCGGACCCGGGTGTGCGGGGAAGAGGGCGCGGCGGGCCGGCGAGTGGATGCCGTCGGCGGCGACGACGAGATCGGCGGTGCGGGTCGCACCGTCCGCGGTGGTCACCGAGGCGGGGCGGGTGCGGGAACCCGGGTCGGCGAGAGTGGCGGCGGCCCCGGTGCGCAGTTCGACGGAGGCGGGCAGCCTGGCGCGCAGGAGGTCGACGAGGGCGGCGCGGGAGAGCAGCACCGTGGGGTCGCCGAAGCGCGCGGCTGCCCGGTCCGCGGTCGTCCGGGCGAGCCAGCGGCCCGACGGGGCGCGCACACCTCCCTGCCCCGTCCAGGTGCGCAGGTCGCGTACGGGGTCGCCGAGGCCGATCACGTCCAGGGCGCGCAGCCCGTTGGGGGCGAGGGCGATGCCGGCGCCGACGGACTCCAGCCGCGGGGCGCGTTCCAGGACGGTGACGGTCCAACCGCGGTCGCCGAGTGCGGCCGCGGCCGCCAGCCCGCCGATACCGGCACCGATGACGAGAGCGTGGGGCGGGCTCACGGGGCCTCCTCGATGTCGCAACTACAGATGTAGTAAGCGAGGCCCATCGTACTACAGGTGTAGTGATCCCGGTAGATTGCCCCCATGACTGCACGTGCGGCCGCCACTCCCCGCGCCACGCTGATCGCCGACACCGCCATCAGGCTGCTGGCGGAGCGCGGCATGCGCGGGCTCACCCATCGCGCGGTGGACGAGGCGGCCGGACTGCCACCGGGCTCCACCTCGAACCACGCGCGCACCCGGGCAGCCCTGCTGGAGGCGGCCGTACGGCGGCTGACGGAACTGGAGGGCGCCGTGCTGCACACCGCGGACATGGCGGCGGCCGCCGGGGCGGCCGAGGGACCCGGCCCGTTCGCCGGTCTCGTCGCGACCGCGCTGCACCGCCATCTGACCCGGCACCGCGCCCTGCTGGTGGCCCGCTACGAACTGGCGCTGGAGGCCACCCGCCGCCCGGAACTGCGGGCGCACTACGACAGGACCGGGCTGAGCGACTTCGCCGGGCCGCTGCGCACCTTGCTCACCGCAGCCGGCTCCAGCGACCCCCAGCGGCACGCCCTCTCGCTGCTGGCCTGGTGCGACGGGATCCTCTTCAGCTGCACGGCGGGCACCTTCAACAGCACCGTCCCCACCGAGGAGGAACTGCGGGAGAGCGTGCGGGAGATTCTCACCGGGATGCTGGCACCGCGCGGCTGACACCGGCGCCGGCCACCGGCGCGGCGGAACTGCCCCCGCACCTGCGGCCAGCAGGATGGCCGCATGACCACACACGAGGACCAGCCGGCCGCCGGGCTGCGGACCGCGCCCCAGGAGGGAGCGGCCGGCGGCCGCAGCGGGCAGCCCCAGGGACCGCCGGTCGGCGCGGTGAGCGGACTCCCACTACCCCAGGGCGACGGAGCCGAGCGGCAACTGCTGGAGCAGTGGCTGGACTTCCAGCGCGCCACGCTGGCCGCCAAGTGCGCCGGGCTCAGCGACGAGCAGCTCAGGACCGCCTCGGCGCCGCCCTCCGGGCTGACGCTGCTGGGACTGGTGCGGCACCTGACCAAGGTGGAACGGCACTGGTTCCGGTTCGTGTTCGGTGAGGCGGACTCCGAGCCGCTCTACTCCTCGAAAGACAAACCGGACGGCGACTTCGCGGTGGCGGACGCGGACAGCGGAGCGCGGACGCTGGCCGTCTGGCGGCAGGAGGTCGACCGGGCCCGCAGGTCAGCGGCCGCACGCTCGCTCGACGACACGGGAACCAGCCCGTGGCGTCCGGCCTGGACCAACTCCCTGCGGTGGATCCATCTGCACGTGATCGGTGAATACGCGCGGCACAACGGCCACGCCGATCTGCTGCGGGAGCGCATCGACGGCAGGACCGGCTTCTGAACACTCCCCGATCACTCCTGAGGGGGCTTCCGCACCGCGGCCCGGGTGGGAAGAGTTGCCGGAGTGTCACGCATGACGAAAGCCATGGCCCTGTTGGGAGTGGCGCTCTCGACCACCACCGGGTGCATCACCGTCCAGGGCGGTCCCGGTGAGCCGCACGGCAGACCCGCAGCCCAGCACTCCCACCCGCCCCGCGGCGGGGCCGTACCGACCCGCCGCCTGGTGCGGCCCCCGGCGAAGGAAGCGCTGTCCCAGGTGCCGCGCCGGGGAGCCGGACCGGCCCCCTCCCCCGGTGCACAGCCCCCGGGAAGCGGCGCGCCCGGCAACCGCGAGGACGCGCACCCGGCGGCCACGGCAGGCCATCCGGGTCAGCGGCCCGCGCCTCCCCGACCGCGGCCCGGCGCACCGGGCCGGGATCCGGCGCAGGTCATCGGCGGCGGGACGGGTCGCGGACACGACGGCCCCGGGGTGCGTGAGCGGCACCGGCGCAACCACCACCCGCCGCGTCCGAACAGTGCCGTCTGCGAGCTGGGCGAGTCCTACGGGCGCTGGGAGGCGGACAGCACACAGGCGCGCATCTGCCGCTCCCGGTACGGGAGGTGACACCGGCCCTGCGGAACCTGGCCCCTCCGGGACGGCGGCAGGCACCGCCCCCGCCGGGACGCCCGCAGCTCGGCCACCGGCCCGGCCGCGGACCCGCGTCCGGGGCGCGACCCGGCGGAGAGCGGACGCCCGGTCGGGGAGCGCAGGCACCATGCCGGGCGGCGACCGCTCCGGGAGGGGGAATCCGCTCCGGCAGGCGCGCGCTATGCCTGCGGGTCCGGGCCGCCGCCCGGGCCCTCGGCGTCGCCCGGGTACCCGCCCGGTGAGGCGGCGCCGTCGGCGATCCGCTTCTCCAGGCGTTCGGCAGCGGCGAGGAGGCCCTGCCGGTACGCGTCCGCGGGGAGCGCGTCGAGCCTCCGCCGGGCCTGCTCCAGCTCGCTCCGGGCCGCCTCCTCGTCACCCAGCTTGACGTGATCGGCGGCGAGGTCGAGGTACAGCGAGGGGTACAGCGACCGGACCGCCGAGCGGTGCTGCTCCCGGCCGGCCCCGTCCTGCTCCAGCGCGTCGGCGGCCGCGAGGGCGCGCAGATCCCAGGCGAGCTCGTCGACCGGGTCGTCCTGGGTGTCGGCCATGTAGTGCGCGATCGTGCAGCGGTGGAACAGGTCGGCGTCGATGTCGGTTTCCGTCCACAGCGCGGCGAAGCGGTTCCGGGCTTCTTCCCGGTCGCCACCGCGGTGCAGCATGACCGCCTGGCCGATTCTGACCATCGTCGCGTGCTCCGCGCCCTGGGGCACGTCCTGCTGGGGCTCCGCCACGAGGGGCTCCTCCCGTTCGCCGAGTGCTGAGGACACGACGCTAACGGTCGCCTCCGACGATGGCGCCCACCCCCGGCTGAGCCCCGCGTGGCTCAGCTCCGACCGGGGATGCGCCAGTTGACGGGCGTGTGGCCCTGGGCCGCGACGGCCTCGTCGATCCGGGTGAAGGGCCGGGATCCGAAGAAGCGCTTCGCCGACAGCGGTGAGGGGTGAGCACCCTGCACCACCGCGTGCCGTTCGGTGTCGATGAGCGGCAGCTTCTTCTTCGCGTAATTGCCCCACAGCACGAACACCGCCGGGTCGGGCCGGTCCACGACGGCGCGGATGACCGCGTCGGTGAACTTCTCCCACCCCTTGCCCTTGTGCGAGTTGGCCTCGCCCTCGCGCACGGTCAGCACTGCGTTGAGCAGCAGCACGCCCTGCTCGGCCCACGGCATCAGATAGCCGTTGTCCGGCACGGGGTGACCCAGCTCGTCCTGCATCTCCTTGTAGATGTTGCGCAGCGAGGGCGGGGTGCGCACGCCCGGACGGACCGAGAAGCACAGACCGTGCCCCTGGCCCGCGCCGTGGTACGGGTCCTGGCCGAGGATGAGCACCTTCACCTGCTCGTACGGGGTCGCGTCGAGTGCGGCGAACACCTCCTCGCGGGGCGGGTAGACCGGCCCCCGCTCCCGCTCCTCCTCGACGAACTCCGCCAGCTCCTTGAAGTAGGGCTTCTCGGTCTCCTCACCGAGGACGCCCTGCCAGGACCGGGGCAGCATTTCCTTCACGCGCTGTTACCTCCGCTGCGGTGGTGCACTTCCGTCGTGCTCACTGACCGCACCGAAGGTACCGTCCCGCACTGACATTTAGCGTTGTCCTTGGCTCTTCTGGATCTTCGAGGGGCTGCGTAGGGTGCGTCGGGTCCGGTTCTTCCGGCACGGCTGGATCACTGACCGAAGCGTCTGCTTGCAGGCGACTTCTCAACGCTGATCGACGGCTGGACGAACCGCCCGACGCACGTGCGTCCCTGTTGGGAACCCGTGGCCGCGCCCGGCGTGGACCACTGCTACCGAATGTCCGGTCAGCACAACCCTGCGGAACACGCGCTCAGGGGCCGTGGCGGATGTCCCGGGCGGCAACAACACTGCGCCGAGACGGGATACAGCCGTTGAGAATCCACCTGGGCATCGATGTGGCCTGCCGGGCCTCACACCGTGCCACCTGCACCGACGCCACCGGAGAGGTCCTCATCTCCGGACGACGTTTCACCACCACCGCTGACGACCTCGAACGGTTATGGGCGACCCTGCCGGCCTCCGACGACATCATCGTGATCATGGAACCGACCCGTAACGCCCGGGTGCCGCTGGCAGCCTGGTTCCAGGACCGTGGCGCCACGGTCGTGCTGGTGCCTCCGGAGCAGTCCTCCGACCTGCGCGACTACTACAACAAGCACACCAAGAACGACCGCCTGGACTCCCGCGTCCTGGCCCGGCTGCCGCTCCTGCACCCCGAGGGCCTGCGGTCCCTGTCGGACACCGGCCCCGCACACCCCTTGCGCCGCGCCGTCCGCCGCCGCAGCTCGCTGGTCGAGCGCCGCACCGCATCCTTCTACCGGCTCGACGCCCTGCTGGAGCTGATGGGACCCGGCTGGGGCAATGCTCTGGGCTCAGGCGCCTACTGCAAGGCCGCCCTCGCGGTGCTCCAGCGCACCGGCGCCGACCCCCACGCCCTCCGCCGCCTGGGCCCCAAACGGCTGACGGCCCTGCTGATCCGCCACAGCCGCGGACAGTGGCGCGAGGACCGCGCCGAGAAGATCACCCAAGCGGCCCGCGAAACCCTCAAGCTCTGGCCCGCCGGCCTGCTCGACTACGCCGAACTGGCCGAGGACATCGCCGCTGAGGCCCAGCTCGCCGACCACCTGAACACGCAGATCACCATGCTGGAGGACCGGATCGCCGTCCTCTACGAAGAAGCCGACCCCGGCCGGATCATGGCCTCCGGGCCGGGCCTGGGCGTCATCACGGCAGCGGGCATCCTCGGACGCCTGGGAGACCCCAACCGGTTCACCAGCCTCGCGGCCATCCGCTCCTTCACCGGACTGGTGCCCCGAGTCAGCCAGTCCGGCCTGACCGGCCGCCACGGACCGCCCACCCGGGCCGGCGACCCGGGACTACGCGAAACCGCCTTCAAGGCCGCCGATCTGGCCCGCCACGTCGACCCCACCCTGGCCAGCCGCTACCACGACCTGGTGGTCGACAAAGGCAAGCACCACAACTCCGCCCTCTGCACGCTCGCCGCGATGCTGATCACACGACTCGCCGCATGCTGACGCAACGGCACCCTCTACGAACTCCGGGACACCGACGGCCGCGAGATCAGCGAAGCCGAAGGCCGCGCCATCTGCGCCACCCAATACAAGATCGACAAGACCGAGCGCGCCAAGACACTGACCCGCAGGCGCAGCCAACGCCTCAAAGACACCACGACGAGCCGACGCGATCAGGAGTCGCTCAGCGCTCCGGCAGCCGGCTCGTCTGCGAACCAGCCTACGAACGCCGCCCGAAGAACACCACAACGGGCTTGACGTCCGTTAGGAACTCAGCGCAGGACGGCCCCGGCGGCACCCCGTGGCTACCAGCTCGACTTCTTGTACAGCTCCCAGACGCGCATGATGACCGAGGTGTCGACGGCCCACTCGACCCCCGCGACATCCTTCTCGGCGGCGATGTAGACCTTGCCCTGCCACAGCGGCAGCAACCGCACGTCTTCAGCCATCTCCCGCTGCACCTTGGCGAACGACTGACCGGCCGCGCCGCGGTCGCTCTGCCGCCGCGAGTACGGCAGCAGCTCCTCGGTCAGCTTCCGGTTCTTGTACGGGGTGCCCATCGCGTTCTTGTCCCCCACGAAGGGGGTGATGTAGTTGTCCGCGTCCGGGAAGTCGGCGGACCAGCCGCGGCCGAAGACCGGGTACTGCCCCTTGAGGTAACCGTCCTGGAAGTTCTCCCAGGAGCGCGACCGCAGCGTGATGTCGAACAGTCCGGAGTCCTCCAGTTGCTCCTCGAGCTCGGCGAACTCGCGGCTCGTCGAGTCGCCGTACCGGTCCTCGGCGTACCAGAGGGTGAGCTGCACCTTGTCGGTGATGCCCGCGTCCCGGAGTATGGTGCGCGCCTTCCCGCGGTCGGGCTCCCCGTAGCGGTCGAGGTAGGCGTTGGTGTGCCCGGTGATGCCCGTCGGGACCATGGAGTAGAGCGGGTTCGCGGTGCGGTCGTAGACCTCGCGCACCAGCTTCTTGCGGTCGACGAGCTGGGCGACGGCGCGGCGTACGGCGGGTTCGGCGGCCTGCTCGTCCTTCGGGTTGAAGACCAGGAAGTGCACCTCGGAGCCGGTGATCTCGCTCAGGTCGAAGGAGGTGTCACCCGTGGTGGCGGCCTCCTGGAACTTCAGTACCTGATCGGAGGTCAGGCCGCGGTAGGTGAGGTCTATTCGGCCGTGCTCGAGGTCGCCGACCATCTTGGTGGACCGCTTGTAGTAGCGGATGGTGACCGCGTCGTTCCGGATCTTGGCGGTGCCTTTGTAGTCGTCGTTCCGGACGAGCACGGCCCGCTTGCCGGGCTCGTAGCTCTTGAGCTCGTAGGGCCCCGAGCCCGTCACCTCGTTGCCAGGCCGCAGGCTCGCGCGGGGGTAGTCGTCGGGGTCGACGAGGGAGGTGGCGGGAGTGGAGAGGATGAAGGGGAAGGTCGCGTCGGACTTCCTGAGCCGGAAGACCACCACCCGGCTGCTCTTCATCTCGACCTGCTCCAGATTGGCCAGCAGCGCGGCCGGCCCCTTCGGCGACTCGATCGAGGTGATGCGGTCGAAGGAGTGCTTCACCGCTTGGGCGTCCAGCTTGCGGCCGCTGGAGAACTTCAGCCCTTCCCGCAGCTCGCAGCGGTAGATCCGGCTGGCCGAATCGGTGAACCCGCAGTCCTCCGCGGCCTCGGGTTCCGGCGTGGTCCCGGTGTTCGGGATGGTCATGAGGGTCTGGAAGACGTTCCGGTACAGCTCCCAGGAGCCGTCCCAGGCAGCAGCCGGGTCCAGGGAGCTGGGGGCGCTTGTGGTGCCGACCACGATCTTGTGCTCCTCGCCCCCGTCACCCCCGGAGAGCGCGCTGCACCCCGCCAGGAGCACGAGGGAGAGTATGGTCGCTGCGGCTTTCAGCAGCCCATTCCGGTCGAACACGTGCGCGCTCCTCAGTCGGCGGTGCCTTACCTCTGGTGCGGGTGCCCACGGGGTGCGTCCACGCTCCGACGTCACCCGACTACGGGAAAACGTTTGGACATTACCCCAGGCACAGCCGTGACGGAGCAGAACGAACTGTCCGGGTGCCGGGACTTGGAGTCCGACACCCGGACATAAGAGCCATAGGCCGCTCGGTGCGCGAAACCGCTGCACCTGTCCGACGTCCGTACGGGCGCGCCTATTGTGCTATTCGACACCCGCGTTGAGGAAGAGGCCGCCGTCCACGGTCAGCGTCTGCCCGGTGATCCAGCCCGCCTCCTCGGAGGTGAGGAACACCGCGGCGCCGGCCACGTCCGAGGGCGCGCCGAGCCTGCCCATCGGATAGCGAGCGGCCGCCTCCTCCTCGCGCCCCTCGTAGAGCGTGGCCGCGAACTTGGTCTTGACCACGGCCGGCGCCACCGCGTTGACCCGGGCCGCCGGCGCGAACTCGTGCGCGAGCTGCTGGGTCAGGTTGATCATGGCGGCCTTGCTCATCCCGTACGCGCCGATGAACGGCGAGGCCGAGAGGCCCGCGATCGAGGCGACATTGACGATCGTGCCGCCGTGCTCCTGCTGCCAGGCGGCCCAGGTCCGCTGCGCGAAGCCGAGCGCCGAGATCACGTTGGTCTCGAACACCTTGCGTGCGACGCCCGGGTCCAGTTCGGCCATCGGCCCGAACACCGGGTTGGTACCCGCGTTGTTGACCAGGTGGTCGACGCGCCCGTACGCCTCCATCACACCGTCGACGACGGCCGCCTGGTGCTCAAGGTCGTGTGCCTTGCCCGCGATCCCCATGGCCCGGTCGGAACCGAGCCGCTCGACCGCCTCCTTGAGCGCGTCCGCGTTCCGCCCGGTGATGCACACCCGGTCGCCGCGCGCCACGAGCGCCTCGGCGATCCCGTAGCCGATGCCCCGGCTGCCGCCCGTGACCAGGGCGACCTTCCCACTTTCGGGCTGCCCGCCCGTGTTCTGCTCCGTCATGCGATCCGCTCCTCGTCGGCCGTCAGTTGAGGGGTCCGCCGGCGACGTACAGCACCTGACCGGAGACGAAGCCGGCCTTCTCGTCGACGAAGAAGGCGACCGCGTTGGCGATGTCGGCGGGCTCCCCCACGCGCTGGACCGGGATCTGGCCGGCCGCGGCGGTCTTGAAGTCGTCGAAGCCCATACCCACGCGCTCGGCGGTGGCGGCGGTCATGTCGGTCGCGATGAAGCCGGGGGCCACCGCGTTGGCCGTGATGCCGAACTTGCCCAGTTCCTTGGCGAGGGTCTTGGTGAAGCCCTGCATACCGGCCTTGGCCGCGGCGTAGTTGACCTGGCCGCGGTTGCCCAGCGCGGAGGACGAGGAGAGGTTGACGATGCGCCCGAACCCGGCGTCCACCATGGACTTCTGGCAGGCGCGGGACATCAGGAAGGCGCCGCGCAGATGCACGTTCAAGACCGTGTCCCAGTCGCTGTCGCTCATCTTGAACAGCAGGTTGTCGCGCAGCACCCCGGCGTTGTTCACCAGGACCACCGGCGCACCGAGCTCCTCACAGACGCGGGTGACCGCGGCCTCGACCTGCCCGGAGTCGGAGACGTCGCAGCCGACGGCGAGCGCCTTGCCGCCCTGCTGGATGATCTGGTCGACCGTCGGGGCGCAGGCGGCCTCGTCGAGGTCGAGGACGGCGACGGCGTGGCCCTCCTCCGCGAGGCGGACGGCCGTGGCCGCGCCGATCCCTCGGGCGGCGCCCGTCACGATCGCGACTCGCTGCTCGGTGCTGGACATGCTGGTGTCTCCTCGGCCTGAATGGGTGAGCAACCGCTTAGTACCTTTGGCAGTCGTGACGCTATGAGGCACGACAGGCCCTGTCAACGGCGCCCGTGCGGGAGCGGCACGGATGCCGCCCCCGCGCCCGGCTCAGCGGACCAGCAGATCCAGCAGGCGCTCGCTCTCGGCCTCCGGATCGGCCGTCAGCCCGGTGTGCACCGGACCGGGCTGCACGACCGTGCTGCGCGGGGCCACCAGCCACCGGAAGCGCCGCCCCGCGTCGTCGCCGGCGGCCTGCCCGGCCCGGGCGCCGCCGTCGCACACGCACTCCACGGCGTGCAGCGCCGCGCGGACACCGCGCACGTCGGCACACGGGTCGAGGGCAAAGAGCCGGTCCTCGTCCAGGTGGGTGCGGGCCCCCAGGTAGGAGCGCGCACGGCAGTAGACCAGCACACCCGCGTTGATCAGCTCACCGCGCTCGATGTGGGGAACGACACGCAACAGGGCGTACTCGAACACGTCGAGATCGCCGCGCGCGGCCGGCTCCGCAGGCATCCGCTTCACTTGGCACCGCCGCCCTTCCCGGTGAGCCACCCCGGCGCTTGCGAGGGTCCGTCCTTGCTCGGCTCGCCGAGCGTGATCCGTTCATGGATCGTGCGGGCGCGGGAGGCCAGGACCTCGGTGTACGCGGCGCGCACCGCGTCCGGGCCGGCGAATCCCGGCTCGTCGGCGAGCCACGCGTCGGGAATCTCGGCTGCGCACTCGGACAGCAGTTCCTCGGTGACGCGGGGGGCCAGCTCGGCTGCGGCGTCCTCGGTCCTGGGGGCGAAGGGGGCCAGCGCATGGTCGGAGGCGTCGTAGGAGCGCTCGGCGGCCGCCCGCGCGGTGGGCCAGTTGTGGTGGAAGACCAGGGTCGCGCCATGATCGATCAACCACAGATCGCCGTGCCATACCAGCATGTTGGGGTTGCGCCAGGAGCGGTCGACGTTGCCCACGAGCGCGTCGAACCACACCACCCGTCCGGCTTCCTCGGAACTCACCTGGTAGGCGAGCGGATCGAAGCCCAGCGAGCCGGGCAGGAAGTCCATCCCCAGGTTGAGGCCGCCGCTCGCCTTGAGCAGCGCCTGCACCTCCTCGTCCGGCTCGGACAGTCCGATCACCGGGTCCAGCCACGCCCGCACCAGGTCGGGCACCCGAAGCCCGAGCCGCAGCGCGAGTCGGCCGCACAGCACTTCGGCCACCAGCGTCTTGCGACCCTGACCGGCTCCGACGAACTTCATGACATAGGAGCCCAGATCGTCGGCCTCGACCAGACCGGGGAGCGAACCGCCCTCTCTCAGGGGCGTGACGTAGCGCGTGGCGGTGACTTCGGGGAGCATTTCGCCAGGCTATACGGCCCCGGGGACGGGTTGTGGGGTGGCGAGCCCGGTCCGCCGCACCCGCTGCCCCCGGGGAGCCGGAAAGTTCCGTCCCCCGGCGCTGCACCCGTCGTCCCCGCCGTCGCGGGGCGGGCCGGACCGCCGGGGGCGGATCCCAGGCGCCTCGCGGCGACGACGGCTCCCGGGTGGCGCTCAGCCGGGCCAGGTCCAGTCCGTGACCTCGGGCAGGTCCGTGCCGTGCTCCCGGACCCAGCTCTCGTGCCGCAGCCGGATGCTGTCCATGTCCTGACGCAGCTGTGTGGCCCGTGCGGAGAGGCCGGGCACCCGGTCGATGACGTCCATGACGAGTCGGTAGCGGTCCAGATCGTTGCGGACGACCATGTCGAAGGGTGTGGTGGTGCTGCCGACCTCACGGTAGCCACGCACGTGCAGGTTCCCGTGACCGGTGCGCCGGTAGGTGAGCCGGTGGATGAGCCACGGGTAGCCGTGATAGGCGAAGATGACCGGCCGGGCCGTGGTGAACAGCGCGTCGTACGCCGCGTCCGGCAGGCCCTCGAGGTGCTCCTCGCGGGGCATGAGCCGGGCCAGGTCGACGACGTTGACCACCCTGACCGCCAGCTCCGGCAGATGGCGGCGCAGCAGTCCCGCGGCGGCGAGGGTCTCCTGGGTGGGAACGTCGCCCGCGCAGGCGAGCACGACGTCGGGTTCCCGCGCCCCGTCCTCCGTACCGGCCCAGGTCCACACGCTCGCCCCGCGGGCGCAGTGGGCGTGTGCCTCCTCGGAAGAGAGCCAGTCGAAGGTGGGCTGCTTGCCCGCGACGACGACGTTCACCTGGTCGCGGCTGCGCAGCACCCGGTCGGCGACATGCAGCAGCGTGTTGGTGTCGGGCGGCAAGTAGACCCGTACGACCTCGGGTGCCTTGTTGAGCACATGGTCGACGAAGCCGGGGTCCTGATGGGAGAAGCCGTTGTGGTCCTGGCGCCACACATGCGAGGTGAGCAGGTAGTTGAGGGAGGCCAGCGGGCGGCGCCAGTCCAGCCGACGGGTGGTGCGCAGCCACTTGATGTGCTGGTTGACCATGGAGTCGACGATGTGCGCGAACGCTTCGTAGCAGGAGAAGAGGCCGTGCCGGCCCGTCAGCAGATAGCCCTCCAGCCAGCCCTGACAGGTGTGTTCGGAGAGCATCTCCATCACCCGCCCGTGCCGGTCCAGGTGTTCGTCGGTCTCCAGGAGCTGGGCCTGCCATGCCTTACCGGTGGCGCGGTAGACCCCCTGGAGCCGGTTGGAGTCCGTCTCGTCGGGCCCCACGAGCCGGAAGTCCCGCCGCTCCCTGGTGGCCTCCAGCACGTCGGCGAGGAAGTCGCCGAGCACGGCGGTCGGTTCGTGCTGCACGGTCCCCGGCTGATCGACGCGCACGGTGTGCCGGGCGAGGTCCGGCAGCGGCAGACCGCGCAGCAGCAGACCTCCGTTGGCGTGCGGGTTCGCACCCAGACGGCGGGTCCCTTCCGGCACCGCTGCGAGCACCTGCTCGCTCGGTGCGCCGTCCTCGGTGAACAGTTCCCCGGGCCGGTAGGAGCGCAGCCACTCCGCCAACTGCGCCAGCCTCTCCGGGTCCTCACGCACCTGGGCGAGCGGCACCTGGTGAGCACGCCAGGTGCCCTCGACCGGTTGCCCGTCCACCCGGGCCGGACCCGTCCAGCCCTTGGGGCTGCGCAGCACGATCATCGGCCAGCGGGGCCGTTCGGTGCGGCCGCCGTCCCGCGCCGAGTGCTGCAGCTCCGCGATGCGTTCCACGGCGGTGTCCATGGCGACGGCCATGGCGGCGTGTGCGTCGGTGCTGTGCTCCGTGTCGACATAGAGCGGATCGTGGCCGGCGCCCCGCAACAGCGCGTCGAGCTCGTCCGCGGGGATCCGGGCGAGGAGCGTGGGATTACCGATCTTGTAGCCGTTGAGATGCAGGATCGGCAGAACGGCCCCGTCGTGCACGGGGTCGAGGTATTTGTTTCCGTGCCAGGACGCGGCCAGTGGGCCCGTCTCCGCCTCGCCGTCCCCGATGACGCACGCGACCAGCAGCCCGGGGTTGTCCAGCGCAGCACCGTAGGCGTGGGAGAGCGAGTAGCCGAGTTCTCCCCCTTCGTGGATGGAGCCCGGCGTCTCGGGCGCGACGTGACTGGGCACGCCGCCGGGGAAGGAGAACTGCTTGAACAGCCGGGCCATGCCGTCCGCGTCCCGGGACACGTCGGGGTAGGTCTCGGTGTAGGAGCCGTCCAGCCAGGAGTTGGCCAGCACCGACGGACCACCGTGCCCCGGACCCCACACGCACACGGTGTCCAGATCGCGCTCCTTGATGACGCGGTTGAGGTGGACGTGCACCAGGTTCAGGCCGGGGCTGGTGCCCCAGTGCCCGAGGAGCCGGGCCTTGATGTGCTCGGGCCGCAACGGTTCGCGCAGCAGAGGGTTACCGGTCAGATAGATCTGGCCCGCGGACAGATAGTTGGCGGCCCGCCACTGGGCGTCCAGCGCCAGCAGTTCGGCCTCTTCGAGGCCCGCCCGGTCGGCGCTTGCGGACATCTCGGTTTCCTCCTGATGCGTTGTACCTCTGCGGCACGGCGACCTGAAGTGCCCGGAAGGGAGCGGCAGGCGAGGCTTCGCGACGATCCCGACCGTGCCTCTGCCTCCTCCGCTTCCCAGGAGACGGACGCGTCGGTCCGGCCCGTCGGCCACGTCGACGAAAGTGCCGGCCGACGGCCGGATGGCACCGCTGTCGGCAGCGGGTCGCCGGAACCCCTGAGGCGTCCGGGACCGGGCGGTACGTGCCGAATCCGGTGGCCCGGTGCTCACCGGCCCGGAGCAGCCGACCTCGCGCCGTGCCAGGGGTCTCCGCCCGCATGCCGCCGGCTGCGACGCACTCGGCCGTCCGGGGGCGCGCTCAGCACGCGTCCGTCAGCCCTCGCGTGTCAGTCGGCGGAGAGCGCCTCGAGAAGCCGGCCGGTCTCGTCGTGCGGCAGGCTCCTGGCGACATCGGCGACCGCGATCATTCCGACCAGGCGGTCTCCGTCGATGACCGGGACCCGGCGCACGCCGTGGTCGCTCATCGTGGCGAGCACCTCGCTCATGTCGTCATCCGCACCGACGGTGACGGCTTCGGCCTGGTTGAGGCTGCCGGCGGGATCTCGGCGGGCTTGCGCCCTTCGGCGAGAACCTTGGTGACCAGGTCGCGGTCGGTCACCACGCCCTTGACCTTGTTGTCCTTGCCGCAGATGGGAAGGGCTCCGACACCGAGGCGGGCCATCAGCCGGGCCGCGTCGCCGGCGGTCTCGTCGCTCTGCACGCATTCCGCGCCGGGTGTCATCACGTCTCGTGCCGTCGTCATGATTCCTCCTCTGGTGTCCTGACCGGACGGCGGATGCGACCACCGTCCGGGGTCGGGGGATCAGGGCCGTCCGAACCGGCGGGTTTCACACGTTCCGCCGGTCAAACCCGTGGTCGGCGGGCGCCGCGGCGACGCGCGTACCGGCTCCGGGACGGCTCCCGCCTCACATCGGTCAGAAGCGGTGCCGCCCGTGCCGGAGCGGTTCCGTGGGCTCGGCTGCGGTGTCCGGTGCGGCCGGTGAGCGCCCGGAGGCCCCGTCGGAGCGCTCGGGACGCTCGCCCTGCGGATCTCCTCCGGTGGGCTCGGCCCCGGCGGCCAGTTCGTCGAGCCGCGCGGTCAGGAAGTGCACGACCTGTGTCCGGTTCGCGTGGGCCCGTTCATGTCGAGAAGCCGCTGCACGTCCTCGCGGGCCAACGGCCGGATGCGGTGCTCGACGGCGCCCGCGGGGAGCTGGTCGAAGTCCGGCAGGGGCAGGGGCTTGTCCTGGGATGCTGACATGGGTTGCGCTACCTCCGGGCGGGAGACGGTTCCGCTTCCGAGTCTCCCGACAGTTCCGGCGTCCCGCAGCACGGGAGCGGCGCTCCGGTGCGAGGCGGGGTGTGTATCACGCGCCGGCGCCCGGCGGCCGGGGGCGCCTGGGCGCGGCACCGGCGCGGCCGCGGCACCGCCTCGGTGCACGTGAGCGGACTCAGACCGCGGCCGGCGCGCCGTGTGCGCGCGCCCGTCGGGTGCCGTGCTTCCGCTCCGCGACGTGGCGCTCCAGCATGCGGTCCGCCGTGGAGAGGGCCTCGGCGAGGGACCGGGTGCGGGTGGTCACGCAGAGGGTGTACGCCAGGTCCTCCACGGCTTCGCGGCTCGCCGCAGTGGGAGCGGTTTCGTGCTGTGTGCGGGCGTCGGCGTAGCGGGCGAGGAGGAGCCGGAGCGTCTTCTCTGCTGGGTGCAGCACAGGGAGTTCCTTTCCGGGTGCGGGCGGGCCGGGCCCGGGCACCGCATCCGGAATCTGCATATCCGGAGTCCGCGGTGGCCGGACGCACGCGCCATGACCGTTGCCGTGCCGTTTCGGCCGGCGTTCGACGGCCCCGGGTACCCGGAGTCCCATCCGCCACACCAGCAGTTCCGCGGCGCGGTGGCGACGCCTGGTGCGGGGCGTCCGCGGCACGAACGCAACAGGCACTCGGCTCCGCACCGGCCTCGCCGCGCGGGACCGGGCCCAGCGGCGGGAGGAGTCGGGGCGCCGTCGGCCCTGCCGTTCGCGTTGCCGAAAGAGGACGCCCCCCATCCCCTCGCCCGTCCCGCCCCCGGCTTGCTCAGTACTGCGGGAGGAGTTCGGGTCGAGCGTGCTGCCGGCCGTCGTCGGCTCCGGATGCTTCCTCCTCGCCCTCGGCCCTGCCTGGCTCTTCGTCGGACGCGTGAGCCAGGCGCGGCACTGGCGGCCGCGTTCCTCCGTCGGCCCGGCCGGCGTTCGTCCCCCGGGCCGACGGCCGGTCCCTCCTGGCCCGCATCGTGCGACAGCGCAGGAACACCCCTCCGGGACGTGGCGGAACCGCTGAACCGCATGAGGGCGACACGGGCAGGGCCACTGCCTGCGTCGGGGAGGGCACGCTCACCTCCGGAGCGCCGGCGCCCGGGGCCGGGCACGGAGGGGCGGGGGCTCGCGGGGCGCACTACCCGGGCGGGGGGCTCTGCACCTAGGCTGGCGGGGCAGCTGGTTCGTCCCGCCCGCCAGGCGGGGCGTCGTAAGAGGGAACCCGGTGGAAGTCCGGGACTGCCCCGCAGCGGTGAGCGGGAACGACCGCCGTCACACGCACTGGACCCGACGGTCCGGGAAGCGACGGCCAGTAGGAGCCCGCCGGGAGACCGGCAGGCGAGCCCGCGAGTCCGAAGACCTGCCCGTTGCCCGCACGCGCCCACGTGTGTGCGGATATTCCGGTGACCTCGAGGGCGGGTCGGCGCACATGTCCGGTGGACGGAAGCAGCCGCGCTTCCGGCTTTTCACCGGTATTCCGTCACCTTCGCTCCTCGTGCCCGCCGGGATCCCGACGAGACATCTCGCGAAGGAGATCTCCGTGACAGCGAAGTCCGCAGCTGCGGCAGCAGGGGCCACCGTCCACGGCTACCCCCGCCAGGGCCCGAACCGGGAACTGAAGAAGGCCGTCGAGGGCTACTGGAAGGGCCGCGTCACCGCCGAAGCCCTCCGGCAGACCGCCAAGGACCTCCGCGCTGCCAACTGGCGGCAGCTCGCCGAGACCGGCATCCACGAGGTGCCCACCGGCGACTTCTCCTACTACGACCACATGCTGGATGCCGGCGTCATGGTCGGTGCCATCCCCGAACGCCACCGGGAGGCCGTGGCGGCCGACACCCTGGCGGGCTACTTCGCGATGGCCCGCGGCACCCAGGAGGTGGCGCCGCTGGAGATGACCAAGTGGTTCGACACCAACTACCACTATCTGGTCCCCGAACTCGGTCCGGACACCGTTTTCGCGGCCGACGCCGGCAAGCAGGTCGCCGAGCTGAAGGAAGCCCTCGCGCTGGGGCTCGCGGGCCGGCCCGTGCTGGTCGGTCCCGTCACCTACCTCCTGCTGGCCAAGCCCGCCCCGGGGGTCGCCGCGGACTTCGAGCCGCTGAGCCTGCTGGAGCGGCTCCTGCCGGTCTACGCCGAACTGCTCGCCGATCTGCGTGCCGCGGGCGCCGCATGGATCCAGCTGGACGAGCCCGCACTGGTCCAGGACCGCACCCCGCAGGAGCTGGCCGCCGCGGAGCGGGCCTACCGCGAGCTGGGCGGGCTCACCGACCGGCCGAAGCTGCTGGTCGCCTCCTATTTCGACCGGCTCGGCGACGCCCTGCCGATGCTGGCCAAGGCACCGGTCGACGGCCTCGCGGTGGATTTCACCGAGGCGGCCGCGGCCAACCTCGACGCGCTGGCCGCAGCCGGCGGCCTGCCCGGCAAGCGCCTGGTGGCCGGCGTCGTCAACGGCCGCAACATCTGGATCAACGACCTGGAGAAATCCCTGACCACCCTGGGCACCCTCCTCGGGCTCGCCGGCCGGGTGGACGTATCGGCCTCCTGCTCACTGCTGCACGTACCGCTGGACGTGAAGGCCGAACGCGACATCGACCCCGAGGTGCTGCGCTGGCTCAGCTTCGCCCGGCAGAAGACAGCCGAGATCGCCACCCTCGCCAAGGGCCTGGCACACGGCACCGACGCCATCGGCGCCGAACTGGCCGCCAACCGTGCCGACCTGGCCTCCCGCACCGACTCCGCGCTCACCCACGACCCGGCGGTGCGGGCCCGGGCCGCCGCCGTCACCGAGGCCGAGACCCGCCGCTCCCCCTCCTACGCCGAGCGCACCACAGCCCAGCGCGCACACCTGGGCCTGCCGCTGCTGCCGACCACCACCATCGGCTCCTTCCCGCAGACGACCGAACTGCGTACCGCCCGCGCCGATCTGCGCGCCGGGCGCATCGGCCCCGACGCCTACGAGGAGCGGATCAAGACCGAGATCCGCGATGTCCTGGCCTTCCAGGAGAAGGCCGGCATCGACGTGCTGGTGCACGGCGAACCGGAACGCAACGACATGGTGCAGTACTTCGCCGAGCAGCTCACCGGCTACCTGGCCACCCAGCACGGCTGGGTGCAGTCCTACGGCACCCGCTACGTCCGCCCCCCGATCCTGGCCGGCGACCTCTCCCGCCCCGAGCCGATGACGGTGCGCTGGACCCGGTACGCCCAGTCGCTGACAAAACGCCCCGTCAAGGGCATGCTGACCGGCCCGGTCACCATGCTCGCCTGGTCCTTCGTCCGCGACGACCAGCCCCTCGGCGACACGGCACGCCAGGTCGCCCTCGCCCTGCGCGACGAAGTGGGCGACCTGGAAGCGGCCGGCACCTCGGTCATCCAGGTCGACGAACCCGCACTGCGCGAAACCCTCCCGCTGCGCGCCGCCGACCGCGATGTCTACCTGGCCTGGGCGACCGAGGCGTTCCGCCTCACCACCGCCGGAGTACGGCCGGACACCCAGATCCACACCCACATGTGCTACGCCGAGTTCGGCGACATCGTCCAGGCCATCGACGATCTCGACGCCGACGTCATCAGTCTGGAGGCCGCCCGCTCGCACATGCAGGTCGCCCACGAGCTGGCCGGACACGGCTACCCCCGTGAAGCCGGCCCCGGCGTCTACGACATCCACTCCCCCCGGGTGCCCGGTGCCGACGAGGCCACGGCCCTGCTCCGCAGGGGTCTCGAAGCCATCCCGCCCGAACGGCTGTGGGTCAACCCCGACTGCGGCCTCAAGACCCGCGGCTGGCCGGAGACCAGGGCGTCTCTGGAGAACCTGGTCACCGCCGCACGGACCGTCCGCGGCGAGCTGCCCGACAGCACGTCCTGATCCTGGTCCGCGGGCCGGAGCGGCCCGGTTGCGCCGCCGCTCCGGACCGCGGGCCCGCACCTCCCGGCCCGCCGCGAAGCGGGGCAGGATGGTGCCGAGGCCACCGCGAGGAGCGGAGCAGGGCACCAGACCACCGACGAGGAGTTCCCCCATGACCGCCGAGCAGCGCTCCGTCCCCCGCAGCGTCCGCCGGGCTCTCACGACCGTGCCGGCACTCCTCTACCTCGCGGTGTGCGTGTGCCTGATCGGGTGGGCCGTCGCTGCCACGGCGTGGGACGAGAGCGGCGAGTCCATGGCCGGGGTGGTCCCCACGTTCGCGACCCTGCCCCTCAGCCTGATCGTCCTGGCGCTCCCGCTGCCCGACGGACCCTGGGGGTTCGTTCCACTCCTGCTGGGGTGCGCCCTGGTGAACGCCGTGCTCATCGGCTGGTGTGTACGCGCTCTGACGGGACGCTCCGGCTCCGCGCCGCGTTCGGGCTCCGGGAACTGACCGTGGCGACGCGGCGTCGGCCGGGAGCCGCTCGGCGAGCAGGCAGGGCGCGCCGCATGTGGGGGCGCTGTGGTTCTGCTGGGACGGCCGGGCGGTGTGGCCGCACTCGCTCATCCGCAGCCGGAGGTGGGCCGGGACCGCGCCGGGCTGGTGCGTCGCGTCAGTCGAAGCGCCCTCCACCGGTGGGGCGCAGCGCGGCGGCGACATCGGCGGCGACGCGTTCGATGTCGGCCGGGGACAGCGGCGAGACGGTCAACCGCAGCCCGGGCGGCGACGCGAGCCGGAACCGGGCGCCCGGGGCCGCCGCCCAGCCCGCCTGGAGCAGTCGGGCCACCGGACCGGTCTCGTCCGGCACGGGAACCCACACGTTCATGCCGCTGCGCCCGTGCGCGGCGACGCCCCGGGCGGCGAGCGCGCCGATGAGCGCGGAGCGCCGCGTGCCGTAGGAGTCGGCCACCTGCTCCGGGCGGGTCGCGCCGGTCTCCCACAGGTGCGCGACGGCCCGCTGGAGCAGATGGCTGACCCAGCCGGGGCCCAGCCGCTGGCGGCCGCGTACCCGGTCGACGGTGCGCGGGTCGCCGGTGAGCACCGCGAGCCGCAGATCGGGGCCGTACGCCTTGGCGGTGGAGCGCACCAGCGCCCATCGGTGCGTGGTGCCCGCGAGCGGGTGCAGCGGAAGGTCGACGATGCCGTGGCCGTGATCGTCCTCGATCAGCAGCGTCTCGGGGCGGGCCGCCAGTACGGCGCGCAGTTCGCCGGCGCGGCCGGCCGGGACGGCGGCGCCGGTCGGGTTCTGGGCGCGGTCGGTGACGAGAACTGCCCGCGCGCCCTGTGCCAATGCGCGGTCCAGGTCGGCGGGGAGCGGCCCGGCGTCGTCGACGGGGACGGGCACCGGGCGCAGCCCCAGTGCGGGCACGAGGTCGAGCAGGCTGCCCCAGCCGGGGTCCTCGACGGCGACCGCGTCGCCGGGACGCAGATGTGCCGTGAGTACGCGTTCGATGGCGTCGAGCGAGCCGGACGTGACGGCGAGCGGCCCGGCCGGCACGCCGTCGGCGTCCAGTGCCGCCCGGGCCAGGGAGGCGAACCCGGGGTCGGTGTCGGGAGCTCCGTAGAGCACCGGCGTCCGGGCCGCGTGGTCGGCGGAAGCGGCGAAGGCGGCGGTGAGCGGGGGAAGCAGCGCGGGGTCGGGGTTGCCGGTGGAGAGGTCGACGCCGCCGGGGGGCGGCTCGACCCGTACGGACTCCCGGGGCGCGCTGGCCGGACGTTGCCGCACCCGGCTGCCGCGGCGTCCGGCGGTCTCGATGACGCCGCGGTCGCGCAGCGTGCGGTAGGCCGCGGCCACGGTGTTGGGGTTCACGCCGAGCGCGGTAGCCAGTTCCCGCAGGGGCGGCAGCGGGTCGCCGGGGGCGAGCGCGCCGCGGCCGACGCCGCGCTCCACGCTGTCCGCGATCTCTGCTGCGCCCCGACCTGTGATCCGGTAGTCTCCTAGCACAAAATCTATTATGCACTAGTGCAATCAAGGGTATAAGGAGGATGCCGTGAGCGGCTCACCATCCGAACCGACAGCCGATCCGATGGCCGACTCGTCGGCAGGCCCGAAGACATATCCGCCGACCCCGCGCACCACCGGCACCCGGGCACGCGAGCGTGTGGCCTACGACCGGGAGACGGTGCACGCCGTCCTGGACGCGGGCTACCTGTGCCACCTCGGCTTCGTCCGCGACGGCGCGCCCGTCGTGCTGCCCACGCTGTACGCGCGCGTGGGAGAACGGCTGTACGTGCACGGCTCCACGGGGTCCCGCCCGCTGCGGGAGGCCGGACAGGCGGACGACGGGATGCCGGTGTGCGTGACCGTCACGCACGTGGACGGGCTGGTGCTGGCCAAGGCGGCCTTCCACCACTCGGTGAACTACCGCTCGGTGGTGGCACACGGCCTCGCATACCCGGTGACCGGCCACGAGGAGCGCCTGCTGGCCCTGGATGCGATCGTGGAGAGCGCCGTCCCCGGCCGGGCGGCGGACTCCCGCCGGGCCGACCCCAAGGAACTCGCCGCGACCGCCGTCGTCCGCGTGGACCTGGCCGAGGTGTCGGTCAAGTCCCGCAGCGGCGGCCCCGGCGACGAGCCGGAGGACCTCGGCCTGCCGCACTGGAGCGGCGTCCTGCCCGTCTCCACCGCCTACGGCGCTCCGATACCGGCCGACGACCTGGCTCCGGACATCCCCGTCCCCGGCTACCTCACCGCACGCTGACGTCCAGCGCCGGGTCCGCGGCACCGCCGGACCCGGCGACGGGCGGGGCGGCGGCGCGCGGCTTGGGAGTGGAGCGCTGGGCGACCAGGGCACCCAGCAGCACGAGGGCGCCCCCGGCCAACTGCACGGCGCTGAGGTGTTCCCCGAGCAGCACCCAGGCGAGCACCGTCGCGACGACCGCCTCCAGGCAGGCGACCACGCCGGCCACCGGCGGCGAGAGCCGCCGCACCGAGACCACTCCGGTCAGATAGGCGGCGGCGGTGGCCACCAGCACGATCCAGGCCAGCAGCACGAGTCCGTGCACCGCGGTGCCGTGCAGCGGAGCGCTGTCCGCCAGCAGGCTCCAGTCGGTGTGCCAGGGCCGGGCGACGGCGGTCAGCGCCAGGGCACCGATCAGGAGTCCGTAGGCGATGACACCCGCCGGGTCGGCGGGCGGCCGGGCCTCGTGGTCGCCCTCGGCGGTGCTGCCGTGGTCCGAGAGCACGAAGTAGCCCACCTGGCAGCAGGCCGCCCCCAGGGCCAGCAGCAGGCCGAGCCCGTCCAGCCGCAGGCCGGCCCACACCTCGACGACACAGCTGAGTCCGCCGACGGCCAGCACCATGCCGACGGCGGCGGCCCGGGTCACCGTCCGGCGCTGCACGAACCGCACCCACAGCAGCACCAGCGCCGGGGCCAGGTACTCGATCAGCAGCGCGACGCCGACCGGGATGCGGGAGAGCGCGGTGAAGTAGCACGCCTGGACACCCGCGACGGCGAGCAGCCCGAACCCCAGCAGCAGCCAGGGGCGTTCGCGTACCAGTGCCCGGTGCCGCCAGGCCAGCGGCAGCAGCACGAGCGCACCACCCGCCGCCCGCAGCCAGGTGACGTGGAGCGGCTCCATCCCGGCTTCGATGAGCGGTTTCGCCGCGACCCCCGAGCTGCCGAACGCGCAGGCGGATATCAGGGCGAGGGCGAGACCCGAGGCGGGGGCCCGGGAGGCGGCCGTGGAGGAGTGGGTGCGCATCGGCGCATCATCTCAAGCACCGACAGGAGTGTCACCCCAGATGCCCCTGACAATGCCCGACCGGGCAGGGTTCCCTGGCCGAGAGGTCCGGAACCGGCGGGCGGCTCAGACGTCCGCCGCGACGCCGGTCCGGTCGGCGAGCCGCACGACGTCGACCCCCGCACGCCGCAGCACCTCCGCGCCCCGGCACTCCGGATCGGCCACCACGCCCGCGAACAGGTCGACGGCCTCGGTCCGCGCGATCCCCAGCCGCCGGGCACGGCGGGCCGCGACCTCGAGCGCGGCCTGCGCGCTGGGCGACCAGCCGGGCACCCCGCCGGGCTGCTCGGAGACGGCGGGCACGGCTCCGGAGTCCTCCACGGCACTCTGCCAGCGCAGGCCGTATCCGATGCTGCGCTGGACGAGATAGCCGAGCAGCCTGCCGAGCTGCGCACCCCCACCGTCCAGCAGCTCCCAGGTGCCGCTGTCGGACTCCAGCAGACTGTGCAGCAGGTGCGCCGTGTCGATCTGCCGGTCCCCGTCGCGCGCCGCACGCCGGCGCGCCGTGGCGATCACTTCGGCCAGCGCGTCGCCGGCCGGCGGGTCGACCAGGGCGTCGATCCCCGCTTCGGCCGAGGCGCCGGGCGGTGTAGGACTGTGCACCGAACCACCACATCACACGCACCTGTGCGGATCGTCAGCGTGCCGTGGCATATGCCGGTCCGCCTGGAGGTGTGCACGGGTGCCGCCGCCTCCTCCCTGAGAAGGAGGCCGGCCCTTCGGCCCTCCTGGAGGTCAGGAGGCGCCGCGGGCCGCGCACCCGGGGTTCAGTCCTCCTCGGCGAGGGGTACGGGCTCTTCCTGACGTCGTCGACCACCCGGAGCGCCTTCTGCCGCTGCTCCTCCGTCCCGGTCGCCCGGAATCTGCCGAACGAGCGGCACGTCCGCACGGCACTCTCCGTAAACTGGGCGCCAGGGGGCGGCAGGCGCTTCCCGCGTCTCGTCAGGAGCCCCCTGTGCACACCACCGCCGTCCCGGCGAGCCGCTTCCGGATCCCGGCACTCGCCACCGCACTGCTGCTGTGGACCGCTCTGAGCGGCTGCGGACCGGGCCAGGGCGACGACGGCACCCCCGACCCCGGGCGCAGCACCACCGCCGCACACCCGGCGCCACCGCCCGCGCACGCGGGCTTCGACTACCAGATCGGGGGCGCCTACCCACCGCCCCACGGGGTGCGCGTGCTCTCCCGGGACCGTGCGCACGACCCCGCACCAGGGCACTACAACGTCTGCTACGTCAACGGCTTCCAGGCCCAGCCCGACGCGCTCCACTGGTGGCAGCGGCACCATCCCGACCTGGTGTTGCGGACCGGGAGCGGCAAGCCGGTGATGGACACCGACTGGAACGAAGCGGTGTTGGACACCTCCACCGCCGCACACCGCGAGAAGCTCGCGGACATCGTCGGAGGCTGGATCGACGGCTGCGCCGAGAAGGGGTTCCAGGCGGTGGAGGTGGACAACCTCGACTCCTACGAGCGCTCCGACGACCGGCTCGACCGGGCCGACAACGTGGCGTTCGCCGCCCTGCTGACCCGGCAGGCACACCGGAGGGGGCTGGCGGCCGGGCAGAAGAACGCACCGGAACTGCTGCCTCGGCGTACCGCCATGGGCTTCGACTTCGCGGTGGCGGAGGAGTGCGGACAGTACGACGAATGCGACCGCTACGCGGAGGCGTACGACGACAGGGTGCTGGATGTCGAGTACACCGCCGAGGGACTGGCAGCAGCCTGCCGCACCTGGGGCGAGCGGCTGTCGGTCGTACGACGGGACCTGGACGTCCGCCCCGCGGGCGAGGACGGGCACCGCTACGAGCGGTGCTGACCCACCCGTACTCCCGGTCCACCCGCCGTGCATTGGCCCTGCATCCGCCCGTCCCCGCCCCCTACCGTCCTCGGGCATGAGACTGCGCACCGTCGACGCCTTCGCCGCCCGCCCCTTCACCGGGAATCCCGCCGCCGTCGTGCTCCTGGAGACGGCCGCGTTCCCGGACGACTCCCGCCTCCAGGCCCTCGCCGCCGAACTGAACCTGTCCGAGACCGCCTACCTGCACCCGCTGACCGACACCACCGACGCCGACTGGGCGTTGCGCTGGTTCACACCGACGACCGAGGTCGACATGTGCGGCCACGCCACGCTCGCCGCCGCCCATGTGCTGGGCGGCGACGGCCTGCTGGACGAGGAGGGGCGGGTACGCTTCCGGACCCGCAGCGGCGTCATGGGCGCCTCCCGCGCCGCGGACGGCAGCCTCACCCTGGACTTTCCGACCGCCGCTCCGGTGCCGGTCCCGGTCCCGGACGACGCCCGGGAGATCTTCGGCAGCGACCCGGTGGCGGCCTGGGACACCGGTCCGCTGCAGATGCTGGTCCTGGAGTTCGCCGACGAGCGGACGGTGCGCGACCTGGCGCCCGACTCCGCAGCGGTGGCCGCGCTCCCCGCCCCGACCGTGGTGGTGACGGCGGCGGCCGGATCCGGAAACCGGGAGCCGGGACACGACTTCGTCTCCCGGGTCTTCGCCCCCGCACAGGGCCTCCCGGAGGACCCCGTCACCGGCAGTGCGCACACCGCGCTCGCCCCGCTGTGGTCGCAGCGGCTCGGACGCGCCGCCCTGACCGGCCTTCAGGTGTCGCGGCGCACCGGCGAGGTGCGCACCACGCTGCGCGGCGAGCGCACCCTGCTGACCGGGCGGGCGGTCACCGTACTGGACGCGGAGCTGCTCACCGGGCTGTAGCGGTGGCCGGGCGGACGCGTCACGGGCCCCCCGGCGCGGCCTCAGGGAGTGGGCAGCCAGTCCACTCGCCCCGCCAGCAGCGCGTAGCCGACGAAGGCCACGATGTCGATCAGTGCGTGGGCCGCCACCAGCGGCCCCACGCGGCCCCACCGCCGGTAGAGGAAGGCGAAGACGATGCCCATCGCCAGATTGCCGAAGAACCCTCCGACGCCCTGGTAGAGGTGGTAGGAGCCGCGCAACACCGCGCTCGTGCCGAGCGCGGCGAGCGGCGACCAGCCGAGCTGGTCGAGCCGGCGCAGCAGATATCCGACGACGATGACCTCTTCCAGCACCGAGTTCTGCACTGCGGAGGCGACCAGCACCGGATACTTCCACCACACGTCCGGCAGCGACTCCGGCTCCACGGTGAGATTGAACCCCCCGGCCTGGGCCAGCAGATACAGCCCGATACCGCAGCCGCCGATGCCCGCCGCCAGGGCGGCTCCCCGGCTCAGGTCGAAAACGGGCCTGCGGCGGTCGAGGCCCAGCACCCGCAGCCCTCCCGCGCCCTCCCGCGCCAGGAGGTGGGCGACCAGGGCCACGGGCACCAACGCGGTGGCGATCCCGAACAGCTGCCAGGCCAGATCGAGCCAGGGGCGTCCGGGCGCCTGAGAGGAGTTGAGCCGGGCGGCCTGGTCGGCCAGCCCGCCCGGCCGCGTCAGCGCGCCGACGAAACTGATCAGGGACGAGACGGCACTGGCTCCCAGTGAGAGCGCGAGGACGAGCAGCAGTTCGGTGCCGAGCACCCGCCGCGTCAGCCCGCTCGCTGAGGCGGGCCGTGGTTCCTCAGGCACCTGTGCGCGCACGCGAACCTCCCAATGCCGACGCCGGATCCATCCTTGTCCCTCCTGTCGTTCCACCGGCGGCTCCGCCACCGCCCCGGCGCGCCGCGACGGCACCGTCGGCGGTCGGGCCGCGTCGTGCCGTCCGCGGGCCGTGCCAATCCGCGGGCCGTGCCAAGGGGACGGCAGCGTCTGAGCGACACGCAGCACGGCGCCGGAGGAGCGGGGCACGCCGGGGCGGCGCCGCCCTCCGCCGTTGCCGCACCTGCCGGGCGCCCTCCGGTGCGCTGTCATGTCACAGCTTGCCCGACGGCCGGGGCGGGGCCGGCGTGCGGGGTGCGGCGCACCGGTACGGACGACGCGGCCGGGCCCGCGCCGGATGGCGCGGGCCCGGTGGGGTCGGGGGTGCCGTCGGGGCGGGCACACGCGCCGGGCGCGGAGCGCGCGCGACGACCGCCTGGGGCCTGCCGCGCCCGAGCCGGGCGCGGCAGCCGGGCTACGGCCCGTTGTCCCAGGTGTGGACGGCCGCCCCGGAGGCGGCCCGGTCGCAGTAGCCGCGGGCCATGGCGGCCAGCGCCTTCTCCCGGTCCAGGCCGGACTCCAGCGCACGGTGGTACGCCGCCGCCTGCCAGGACGCGCCGTTGACGCGCAGCCGGCAGCGCTCCTCGATCACCGAGAGACAACGGTCCCGGTCGGCCGGCTCCACACCCCACGCGTCGAGCCCCGCGGCGGCCAGTGGCAGCAACTCCTCGCGCACCAGCCGGACGGCGGGCTGCCGGCGCAGCCCGGTGCCCCGGCCCGAGCGCGGCCACCACAGCTCGGCCTCGATCCCGTACCGGCACGCCGCCTCGAAGTTCCGCTCGGCGTACTCGAACGGCAGCCGGTTCCAGACCGGTCGCGGCTCGTCGGCCAGTGCGCGCACCAGCCCGTAGTAGAACGCGGTGTTGGCCAGCACGTCGGACACCGTCGGTCCGGCGGGCAGCACCCGGTTCTCCACCCGCAGGTGCGGGGCGCCGTCCACCACCCCGTAGACCGGCCGGTTCCAGCGGTAGATCGTGCCGTTGTGCAGCGTCAGCTCCGACAGGGCCGGCACCCCGCCGGAAGCGAGCACGCGTGCGGGATCCTCCTCGTCGCAGATGGGCAACAGGGCGGGGAAGTAGCGCAGGTTCTCCTCGAACAGGTCGTACGCGGAGGAGATCCAGCGCTCCCCGAACCAGGTGCGCGGGCGCACGCCCTGGGCGATCAGCTCGGGCGGGCGGGTGTCCGTCGCCTGGACGAAGAGCGGAACCCGGGACTCGCGCAGCAGCTCGTGCCCGAACAGGAAGGGCGAGTTCGCCCCCATGGCGACCTGCGCGGCGCTGACGGCCTGCGCCGCGTTCCACACGTCCGCGAACCGGCCGGGCGTCACCTGGAGGTGGAGTTGCACAGAAGTGCAGGCGGACTCCGGCGCTATCGACTCCGAGGTGCTCACCAGGTGCTCGACCCCCTCGATGTCGAGCGCCACCTCCTCGCCGCGCGCGGCCATGATCTGGTCGTTGAGCAGCCGGTAGCGGTCGTCCTCGGTGAGGTTGGCCAGCGTCAGGTCGCGCGCCGTGAGGGTCGGCAGGGTGCCGATCATGACGATCCGCGCATCCACTTCCCGAGCCTGCCGGTCCGCGTACGCCAGCCCGGTGCGGAGTTCCTCGGCAAGCTGGTCGAGAACTCTCCCGGAGAGCGCGTGCGGCACGATGTTCACTTCGAGGTTGAACTGCCCCAGTTCTGTCTGGAAATCCGAGCTCGCGATGTGCTGGAGTACTTCGGCATTCACCATGAGGGGTTGCCCCTGGACGTCCGCGAGATTGAGTTCGATCTCCAGCCCCATGAGATTCCTGGGGCGGTCGAACCGCTTCTCCTCCAGTAGCTGCCACAGTCCCCGCAGACATGTGTGCAGCTTCTCCCGGTACCGCCGTCGATCGGACAGGTCGAACCTGTCGGCGACGACCTTCTCTCCCATCGGAGGCTTCCTCCCTGCTGGTGGACGCTGCCGGAGGTCCCGGCCGAGCGTGCACCGATGATGCCCTGCCGCGCCGCGGATAACGCCTGGCAGGGCTGACGCGGCGGGGAACTGCCGCTACGCTGGCCGAGGCCCGGCGGCACATTCCCTCGGCATACGGCAGTGTCCAGCTCGCGCGGCACAGCTCTCGTCATAAGCACCGACGACATCAGGCCGACCGCGTATTGCCCGGAATCCGAGGCCAACTGCGCAGCGTCGGCATCGGCGCAGGTGAAAAGTCCGTCGAATCGTCCTGTTACGACCTTACGGGAAACAGCGGGGCACGTTAGCGGAAACACCACTCGAACACATCTCGTATAAACTGCGCGAACGAGGCAGAGACGTGGCGATCCCGGCCGCCCCGGTCGACCCCTCCCAGCCGCGCCTGCGGCCATCTCCGCGCCGACACCGCCGTCGCGCCCTTGCCAGCACCATGTGTCTCCCAAGAGAGGCGACCCGCCATGCCGCTGCACGTACTCCCGGCCCCGGCCCCCGCTCTGCGCAGTGTCCTGACCGCCCTCGACTCCCCGAGCACGGTCCGGGGCTCCCGGGCCCCGCTCGCCCTGCGCGCGGCACAGGGCCCGCTGCGCCCCGAACTCCCGCTACCCGCCTACGAGATGGTGCGCGTGGCGCCGGACGGCACCGGGTACGCCACCCCGGCCGCGGTGGCCCCGCGTACCCGGCTGACCGGCTGGCGCTTCCTGCTGGCCGACGGCGGCGCCGACGGCGAGGGCATCCACGGCTCCGCGTTCGTCGGCACCGCCGAGGCCGTGCCGACCGCGGACGGCTGGGCCTTCGGCCAGTTCCGGCAGGGCCCCTACGCGCTCTCGACGGTCCGCGCGCTGCGCCAGGCCGAGGTGCTGCCGACGCCCTACCAACCGCGCCTGCTGTCGGTGCCGGAGCTCTACATGCTGACCCTGTGGCTGCACGCCGACGTCGGCGGGGACGCGCATGACGGCGTACCGGACCCGGCCGATCTGCTGATCCCCCTGGCCCCGGCGCCGCCCGGCATCGCCCCGCACACCGCGCACCGCGTGGACGCACTGCTGCCCGTGCTGACCCGCAGGCTCGGGTCGGCGCCGGCCTCCGCTCCCGCCCCCGCTCCCGCCCCCGAAACGGACGCCGGTACGGCACCGCTGCTGCGTACGCCCGCGTGAGACGGCGTCCGCCTGCGGAATCCGCGGGTGCCGCTGTGCGCCCCTCCGAATGGGCTAGTCTTCGCGGGAACCCGAACCCCCCGAAATGACGGTGCAGTTGGGCGCAACCGCCTGCCCGGGTGACGCGTCTGTGCGGTTGGGTACGAGCTGACGCGAAATCCCTGCGAATCCGCGTCGGCAGCGGAACACTGGGAGACGGACCGGAACGTACGCACGTACGGGGTGACGGGGGATCGGTCATGCACAACAGGAACCGCAGGACAGACGCCACAACACGACGGAAGACGACACCGACAATGTGCCAGCACCAGCCACCGTGCCCGACAGCGGACTCAGCCGACAGGGAGGCCGCGCAAGCCGTGGTCCACCACCCGGAGCAGGGCTGGAGCCTGCTCTGCAACGGGGTGCTCCTCTTCGAGGACACGGGAGAGCTGCTGCCGGACGGGCGGATCATCGCTCCGCACAAGCCGCTCGGCACGCGCCACGTCATCACCGCCGCCTGACACCCGGCACGCGCGTGCGGTGCGGCCGCCCGCACGACGCGGCGCGCCGCGGACGGCCGCACGACGCACGGCAGTATCGCAAATACCGCACAACACCGCACGACGCAGGGCCGGCACGGCAACCGCCGTACCGGCCCTGAATCCGTCGTGCCGTAAGCCGTCGGCCCCGGGAGGCGCGTGCGGCACGCCGTCGCTACCCGGCGTCGTACTCCGCGATCGGCGGGCAGGAGCAGACCAGGTTGCGGTCCCCGTACGCGCCGTCGATCCGGCGCACCGGCGGCCAGTACTTGTCACCTGCCCGCACTCCGGCGGGGAAGACCGCCTCCTCGCGGCCGTACCCCTGCTGCCATTCGCGGCCCAGCATCGCGGCCGTGTGCGGGGCATTGCGCAGCGGGTTGTCCTCCGCGTCCCACTCCCCCGTACCGACCTTCTCGATCTCCGCACGAATGGCGATCATCGCCTCGCAGAACCGGTCGACCTCGTTCAGGTCCTCGCTCTCCGTCGGCTCGATCATCAGTGTCCCGGCCACGGGGAAGGACATCGTCGGCGCGTGGAAGCCGTAGTCGATCAGCCGCTTGGCCACATCGTCGATGCTCACGCCGGTCTGCTTGGTCAGCGGGCGGACGTCGACGATGCACTCGTGCGCCACCAGCCCGTGGGGGCCCGCGTAGAGCACCGGATAGTGCGGCTCCAGCCGCTTGGCGATGTAGTTGGCGCTCAGCACCGCCACCTGGGTGGCCTTGCGCAGCCCCTCGGCCCCCATCAGCCGGACGTACGCCCAGGAGATGGGCAGGATGCCGGCCGATCCCCACGGCGCCCCGGAGACCGGGCCGATCCCTGTCGCGGGCCCCGCGGCGGGCTGCAGCGGATGGTTGGGAAGATACGGTGCCAGGTGCGCGCGCACCCCGATCGGGCCGACTCCGGGACCGCCCCCGCCGTGCGGGATGCAGAACGTCTTGTGCAGGTTCAGGTGCGAGACGTCGGCGCCGAAGCGTCCCGGCCTCGCCAGCCCCAGCAGCGCGTTCAGGTTGGCGCCGTCCACGTAGACCTGGCCGCCCGCGTCGTGCACGGCTGCGCAGACCTCGGTGATGTGTTCCTCGAACACGCCGTGCGTGGACGGGTAGGTGACCATCAGAACGGCCAGCTCGTCGCCGTACTGCTCGATCTTGGCGTGCAGGTCGGCCACGTCCACGTCGCCGTTGTCGCTGGTCTTGACGACCACGACCCTCATCCCCGCCATCACCGCACTGGCCGCGTTGGTGCCGTGCGCCGAGGAGGGGATGAGGCAGACGGTGCGCCCGGGCTCGCCGTTGGCACGGTGGTAGGCACGGACCGCCAGCAGCCCGGCGAGTTCGCCCTGCGAGCCCGCGTTGGGCTGGAGGGAGACCTTGTCGTAGCCGGTGACCTCGGCCAGCCGCTCCTCCAGCTCGCGGATCAGCGTCAGATACCCCTCGGCCTGCTCGGCGGGCGCGAAGGGGTGCAGCGCGCCGAACTCGGGCCAGGTGACCGGCTCCATCTCCGTGGTGGCGTTGAGCTTCATCGTGCAGGAGCCCAGCGGGATCATGCCGCGGTCCAGCGCGTAGTCCCGGTCGGCCAGCCGGCGCAGGTAGCGCAGCATCGCGGTCTCGGAGCGGTGCTCGTGGAAGGCCGGATGGGTGAGGTACTCGTCGGTGCGCAGCAGGTCGGCCGGCAGCGCATCGTCGGTGGCCGCGTCCAGCTCGTCGAGGTCGGTCGGCGCAGCCGCGACACCGAACGCCTGCCACACGGTGGTGAGCTGGTCCCGGCCCGTGGTCTCGTCGCAGGCGATGCCGACATGGTCGGCGTCCACCAGCCGCAGGTTGACGCCCGCCACGCGGGCCCGCTCGGTGATCCGGGCGGCCTGGCCCGGGACGCGCGCGGTGACGGTGTCGAAGAAGCTGTCGTGGACGATCTCGACCCCGCCACCCCGCAGTCCGGCCGCGAGCAGCGCCGCGTACCGGTGGGTGCGACGGGCGATCCCGGCCAGCCCGTCCGGCCCGTGGTACGCGGCGTACATGCCGGCCATCACCGCGAGCAGGACCTGCGCGGTGCAGATGTTGCTGGTGGCCTTCTCCCGCCGGATGTGCTGTTCACGGGTCTGCAGGGCGAGGCGGTACGCCTGCTCGCCGTCCACGTCCTTGGAGACCCCGACGAGCCGCCCGGGCAGGCTGCGGGCGAACTGCTCGCGGACGGACATGTAGCCCGCGTGCGGTCCGCCGAAGCCCATCGGAACCCCGAACCGCTGGCTGGAGCCGACGGCGATGTCCGCGCCCAGCTCGCCGGGAGAGGTCAGCAGCGTCAGCGCCAGCAGGTCCGCGGCGACGGTGACGACCGCACCGAGTTCGTGCGCCTGCTCGACAGTGCGGCGCTGGTCGCGTATCGCTCCGGAGGCGCCCGGGTACTGGAGCAGCACCCCGAAGATCCCCCGCTCCGTGAGGTCCGCGGGGATGCCCTCGTCCAGGTCGGCGACCACGATCTCCACACCGGTCGGCTCGGCGCGGGTGCGCAGCACCGCCACGGTCTGCGGCAGGCAGTCGGCGTCGACCAGGAACACGCCGCCGCCCCGCTTGCCGGCCTTGCCGACCCGGCGTGAGAGGGCCATCGCCTCGGCGGCGGCCGTGGGCTCGTCCAGCAGCGAGGCACCGGCGGTGGGCAGCCCGGTCAGATCCGAGACGACGGTCTGGAAGTTGAGCAGCGCCTCCAGCCGGCCCTGCGAGATCTCCGGCTGATAGGGGGTATAGGCCGTGTACCAGGCGGGGTTCTCCATGACGTTGCGCAGGATCACCGGCGGCGTGAAAGTGCCGTAGTAGCCCAGGCCGATCATGGAATGCAGGACCTGGTTGCGCCGCGCGAGGGTGTGCAGCTCGGCCAGCACGTCGGCCTCGCTCCGCGCGTCGGGGAGCTTCAGCCGCTCGGTGCTGCGGATCACCTCCGGCACGGCCGCGCCGGTCAGCTCGTCGAGCGACCCGTAACCGACCTGGGCGAGCATCTTGGCCTGGGCACCGGCATCGGGTCCGATGTGGCGACTCTCGAAGGGGATGCCGCTCTCCAGCGCCGAGAGCGGGGTGCGAGGGGAAGTCATCTGCGGGGGCCTCCTGGTCTGTGCGACCTGCGAGGGGCACCTTTCACGGGTGCCCGGACGGCCTCCCCCTCTGTCATCTGACCTGAGAGTTTCACCGAGCCACGTGCCGGACGCTCGGCTTACACCGTCGGTGAGGGAGGGCTTCGGTGTGCTGGTCCGGGCCCGCCCTGCTTTCCAGAGTGACCTCGTCCGCACGGTACGTGAGCCTGAGAGATTCCGGGGAGGAGTTGCTCCTTCGGCGCCTCCGGAAACTGCACCGGAGGACTCTCCCGCACGGGGTCGACAGCCACCTCGAGAGTATCAGCGCCCCCTCGCGTGGTAACCCGGCGTGCGCCCGAGTGGCCAATAGTCGAAAAGTGCCGTTTCGTGGTGAGTACGCGTAGAAACAGTGTGTCGCGACCCTGGTGGAGGAGCCCCGTGCAGACCGGAACAGATCCGCGAAGCCTGATCGGCCGCAAGGCGTTCGACCGTGCAGGAGCCAAGATCGGCACCGTGGACGAGGTGTACCTCGACGACGCCACAGGTGACCCGGAGTGGGCCGCCCTGCGCACGGGCCTCTTCAGCCGTGACGCCTTCGTCCCCCTGGAGCCCTCCGACCTGGACGAGAGGGGACTGCGCGTCCCGTTCGAGCGGGCTCTGATCAAGAGCGCCCCCGATTTCGGCGTCGGCCGCCACCTCTCCCCGCAGCAGGAGCTGGAGCTCTACCACCACTACGGGCTCGATGTGCCCGTCGGCGGAGAGTCGTCGCCGCCCCCGGACCGGGACTTCGGACGGATAGCCGGCGCCGGGGACTGATCCGCGGCGAGGCCGGCGATCCCCGCGCCCAGCATGACCGGATCGGCGGTCTCCAGTTGCGGATCGTCCACGGAGAAGGTACGCACCCGGCCGGGTGCCGAGTCCGGCTCCTCGAACCGGACGGTGACCTTCCCGACGCCGCTGCCCTGCACCCAGCCCCGCCCGTGGACGGCATGGCGCACATCCCGGCCGGGGATCCAGCGCCGGTCGGCCGGCACCGCCGCGCCCGGCTCCTCGACGGCGGGCGCGGCCTCTCCGGCCACCGGGACCCCGGACAGCTCCTCGGCGTCCCGCTCCGGATCCGCCGGGCCGCCTGCCCCGGTCTCGGCACCGGCCTGAGGGACGGCCGCCTGCCCCTGGGCGGCCTGGGCCTGCGCGAACAGATCCTCCTGGGTGAAGTCGGCGAGCCCGCTGACGCCTACCCCGAGCAGCCGCACACCGGCCGTGGTGTCCACCCCGTCCAGCAGCCGCAGCGCCGCCTCCCGCACGACGCCGGCGTCGTCGGTGGGGCCCCGGAGCGTCTCGGACCTGGTGAGGGTGGAGAAGTCGTAGCTGCGCACCTTGATGACGACCGTGCGGCCCGACCGCCCGGCCGCACGCAGACGCGTCACACAGCGCCCGGCCAGCCGCTCCACCTCCAGCCGGACCCGCGTGCGGTCGGTGAGATCGACGTCGTAGGTGTCCTCGACAGAGACCGATTTGGCGTCCCGCTCGGCCACCACAGGGCGGTCGTCGACCCCGTGCGCCATCGCGTGGACCGAAGTGCCGTGCGCCCTTCCGAGCAGCCGCAGCAGCTCGTCCTCGCCGACCTCCACGATCTCGCCCACGGTGCTGATCCCCGCCCTGCGCAGCACCTCCGCGGTGGCCGGCCCGATCCCGGGCAGGGTCCGCACGGACAGCGGAGCCAGCATTCCCCGCTCGGTGCCCACCGGGATGAGCACCAGACCGTCCGGTTTGGCCTGCTCCGAGGCGATCTTCGCCAGCATCTTGGACCCCGCGAGCCCCACCGAGCCGGTCAGCCCCGTCGCTGTTCTGATGTCCCGCCGCAGCCGCTCACCGACCTCCCGCGCCCCCTCAGCGCCGCCCTGCGCCCCTTCCAGGGCCTCCCCGGCCTCCAGATCCACGAACGCCTCGTCGAGGCTCAGCGGCTCCACCAGCGGCGAGAGGGCGTGCAGCAGCTCCATCACCACGTCGCTGACCGCGCGGTAGAGCCCGAACCGGGCACCCAGATACGCCGCGTTCGGTGCCAGCCGCCTCGCCTGTGCCGTGGGCATCGCGGAGTGCACCCCGAAGCGCCGGGCCTCGTAGGAGGCGGTCGAGACCACCCCGCGGGGCCCGAGACCGCCGACCACGACCGGCTTCCCGCGCAGGCTGGGCTTGGACGCCTGCTCCACCGCGGCGAAGAAGGCATCCATGTCCAGATGCAGGATGGTCGGCTGGGTCCTCACACCGCGATGCTGCCGTACGCCACTGACATTCCCCGGCGGCGGCGTGCCCGGCGGCTGCGCCGACGGGGCGCGGGGCCGCTAACCGGCGCGGTTGCGGCGCCGGGCGAGCTCGTCCTCGGGATGGTCCCGCACGAGCGTCTCACCGGTGTCGACACGCTCCCCGTGCAGCCGGGAGAGCGCCCCCTCGACGTCCTTCCAGACGACTCCGACAGCGATTCCGAAGACGCCCTGGCCACCCTGCAGAAGATCGACGACCTCGTCGGGCGAGGAGCACTCGTAGACCGTGGCCCCGTCGCTCATCAGCGTCATCCGCGCCAGGTCGGTGCGGCCTCCGGAACGCAGGTGCCGGACGGCCGCGCGGATGTTCTGCAGCGAGACGCCGGTGTCCAGCAACCGCTTGACGATCTTGAGAACGACGATGTCCCGGAAGCTGTAGAGACGCTGGCTGCCCGAGCCGTAGGCGGGGCGGATGCTGGGCTCCACCAGTCCGGTCCGGGCCCAGTAGTCGAGCTGCCGGTAGGTGATCCCGGCCGCCGAGCAGGCAGTGGGGCCGCGGTAGCCGACCTGCTCCGAGAGAGCGTCGCCGACCGGGCCGACGGCACCCGTCGGGGACGACGCGGGGCACGGCCGCCCCGGGGGCGCCTCCTGGCCGGAGGCCGGAACCGGGCCGCCGAGTAGGGACGAGTCGCCAGCCGCCGTACCTTCGCCGCCGGTGCTTGTCACGCCGACCTCCGTCCTTCACATCCCGGGTCACCCCCGGAACCTGCCCACATGAAGGTAGGCAGTCACTCCGAGTGCGTCAATGATCGCCACACTCGGCACGGCGAGTGATAGTGCCCGGGAGAGTGGTTTCGCGTGCCCGGAGACGGGGAAAGGCTGGCCGGATGCCCTGTGGACCACGCCCGGCGCGCACCCCTCTCCGGCCCCGGCCGGGAGCGCCGGCCGCGGCTGCCTATCGACGGAGCATCACTGGCTGCTGGTGCCGAAGTCCTCCGGGGAGATCTGGTCGAGGAACTCGCGGAATTTCTCCACCTCGTCCTCCTGCTCGTCCGGGATCGCGATCCCCGCGTCGTCCAGCACACCGTCGCTGCCGTAGATCGGCGTTCCGGTGCGCAGGGCGAGCGCTATGGCGTCGGACGGACGGGCACTGACTTCCACTCCGCTGGCGAAGACCAGCTCCGCGTAGAACACGCCTTCCCGCAGATCCACGATGCGGACCGCGGTCAGCTCCTGACCCACTGCTTCCAGGACGTCCTTGAACAGGTCATGGGTGAGTGGGCGTGCGGGGGTCATGCCCTGCTGCGCGAAGGCGATCGCGGTCGCCTCCCCAGGGCCGATCCAAATGGGGAGGTAGCGGTCGCCTCCCACTTCTCGCAGGAGCACGATCGGTTGGTTGGTGGGCATTTCCACCCGGACACCCACGACGTCGAGCTCATTCACACAGCAACCCTAGGCCGTGCCGCGCCTGTTTGGGTAGTCGGGCAGCCGTCCGGCACCGGCATCCGTGTGCTGATTCAGTCACACCGTGTGCGGTCCGCAAGCGCCCCGGAGGTCATGAAGGCCCCGTAGAGCCGCACGGAGAGATCGGCCAGCTCCTCGGCCGTGCTCTCGGCACCCGACCGGGTCCGCTGGTCCGGATGGCGCCGCAGCGGTGCGACGCGCTGCTCGGCCAGGGCGAGCTGCCGGTCGGCGGCGGCCTTCACGGACCGCAGGTGCCGCGCCTCCACCCCGTGCCGTCCGAGCCGGGCCACCAGCCGGGCCACGGCCACGTCGGCAAGCCGGTAGGTACCGTCCTCGGCCGGCCCGAGCAGCCCGTACTCCTCCCACTCGGCCAGTTCCTCCTCCCGCACACCCGCGGACCCGAGCAGCTCCCGGCGCCCGGTACGGGCAGCGGAGACCGCGAGCTCCGTCCCGGACTCGGGTGCGGACATCCTCCCGGGCTCGCCGCGGCGCGGAGCAGCCACCGGCACCGCCCGAGGAGGAGCGCCCCGGCCGGGCACCGCCAGGTGCTCCCTGATGGCACGCAAGGAAAGGCAGTCGTCGCGCTGCAGCCGCAGCACCTGAACCAGCCGCTCCACATCCGCGTCCCGGAACCGGCGGCCACCGGACGGCGAGCGGGCCGGCTCCACCAGCCCCTCCGCTTCCAGAAACCGGATCCTGGCCACGGTGAGCTCGGGAAACTCCGCGCGGAGGGCACGCAGCACGGCGCCGATGCTCAGCGGACCGCGCTGCGGACCGGTGGCGGTGCCCGTACGGGCACCGCCGGACGGATTGTGCGGCATGAGCCTCCCTGTCGGGAATCAGACGGCGTGCTGGCTCGCGTAGAAGACGAGCCGGTACTTCCCGATCTGCACCTCGTCGCCGTTCCCGAGCGGCACGGCGGTCTCGATCCGCTCCCGGTTGACGTAGGTGCCGTTCAGGCTGCCGACGTCGGCGACGGTGAAGACGCCGTCGGAGCCCCGCCGGAACTCCACGTGGCGGCGCGAGACGGTCACGTCGTCCAGGAAGATGTCGCTCTCCGGGTGGCGCCCGGCAGTCGTCAGGTCCCCGTCGAGCAGGAACCTGCTGCCCGAGTTCGGTCCCCGCCGCACGATCAGCAGCGCCGAACCCATGGGCAGCGCGTCCACGGCGGACTGCGCCTCGGGCGGCAGCACCGGAGAGGCGTGCTGGCCGGTGGACTCCGAGTCGTACGCTTCCAGCCCGGAGATGGAGATCGTCGACGTCGTCTCGGACGCACCCTCCGCCGGCGCTCCGCCGCGCAGCGGGGCACCACAGTTGGAGCAGAACCGGCTCGCTTCGGCGACGCGGGCACCACACCTGTTACAGACCGGCAAGGCAGAACCTCCACCCGATTCCGAGGTAGGCGGTGCCTGGGAACCTATGCGGCCCTGAGTACCGGGGTCAACAGAAACCGGGCCGTGACCACCCGAATTACCTCCACCGGACCCGGCCACCTCGTCCCGGAACAGCGGGCGGTCGGTGCCGTCCTCCGGCCTCCCCGCGTCCGGCCCCTGGGGGGCGCGATGGCGCGCGGTACCCGAGTCACCGCCCCGGCGACCCTTGCCGAACAACTTCGCAAAAAAACTCACGGGCGATTCCCCTCGCACGAAACAGACCCGCCCGTGGGGCAGGACAGACCCTCGATGCTCTCATTGGTCACACTCAACGCCCGAACAACGTCCGTGACCCACAGACAGTTTCCACCACTCGGTGCTCAACCTGCCCGCCGACCCCCCGAAACTCCTATCACCATCTCACTGCGATGACGACCGAGCGTAGTCAGGCCGCTTCACCTGCCGCAAGGCGTCCACAGTGATCTTCCCCGAGCGGGTCACCTCCACGGTGGCCTGCTTGTTCTTCAGCGTCTGCACGACCCCGCCGGGGATGTTCAACGCCGGTTCCAGGTCGGCGGGCTTGCCGATGACCTCGAAGCGGTAAGGCTGCTCGATCCTATGCCCGTCCACACTGACTCTGCCGCCGCTGTCGGTGAAATGCGTGCTGGCCACCACACGCACCCCGTTGATCTCCATGGCCTCGGCGCCGGCGGCCCGCAGCTCCTGGACCGCGTCCAGCAGCGTATCCGCATCCGCGGCGCCCGTACGATCGTTGATCTTCATATGGATACCGGGCCCCTCGGCCGCCACGGTACCGGCCAGCACCCCGAGTTGGGCTTCCTTCTCCCTGGTCTGCTTCCGCGCCTCCTCGGCCTGGTCGGAGGAGGTCTCCAGCTCCGTGCGCTGCCCGTCCAGCTTCCGCTTCTCCTCCTCCAGCCGCTTGGTGCGGTTGTCGAGCTCGTCGAGGATGCGGACGAGGTCCTCGCGGCGCGCACCGCGCAGTGCGCTGTTCTCGCTGGTCGAGCGGACCTGGATCGCCAGGCCGAGACCGAGGACGAAGAGCAGCAGCGCGACGATCAATTGGGCGCGCGTCACCCGCGGGGGCCACACGGCCTGGGCGAGGCGTTGCCGTCCCGTCAGCTTCGCGCCGCCGCCGTCACCCTTCCCGGCCTCCGGCGCCGCTCCCACGGGCGACTCCTGACCGGACGGCTCCCGTCCGGGAGACTCCCGGCTGGGCGGCTCCTGTCGGGGCGGCTCCTGCCCGGAAGAGACCGGACGCTCCGCGGGAAGCTCGCGCTTGGGGGGAAGGCCGTCTTCGGGCCGGTTCTCGTCGCTCATCGGCCTCACGCCCGGAACACATGCCGCCGGATGGCGGCCGCGTTGGAGAAGATCCGAATACCGAGGACGACAACCACACCGGTGGACAGCTGTGCGCCGACCCCGAGCTTGTCGCCGAGGAAGACGATCAGTGCAGCCACCACCACGTTCGAGAGGAACGAGACCACGAAGACCTTGTCGTCGAAGATGCCGTCCAGCATGGCGCGCAAGCCGCCGAAGACCGCATCGAGCGCGGCGACGACGGCGATGGGCAGATACGGTTCAACCGCCAGCGGCACCACGGGCCGGACGACGAGTCCGGCCACGACTCCCACGATGAGGCCCAGTACGGCGATCACGATGTGCTGCCCTTCCCTGTCCGCACAGGTTTCGCGGTTCTCAGAATCAGACTCGGCGCGGCCGGCAGCCGCACCTCGTCCTGGACGGAAATGCTGGTCCTGGCACCGTAGTCCTTGTGCAGGACATAGAGGTACTGACCGTCGACGCTGTCCTGGAAGGTCCGGGAGAGCTGCTTGCCGGGACCGATCGCCAGCAGCGTGTAGGGCGGGACGAGCGGCTTGTTGTCCACCAGGATCGCATCACCCGCCGCACGGATGGCGGAGCGCGACGTGAGCCGCTGATCGTTGATCGAGATCGCTTCGGCACCCGCCGCCCACAGTCCGTTGACGACCCGCTGCAGGTCCCGGTCGCGGATGCGGCCCGTGTCGGAGAACCCGTCGGTCTTGCGTGGTCCGTCGCCGCCCTGGGACTCGGTGTCCGCTGCGTCGTCCACCACGAGCTTGAGGCCAGGGCCCTCGACCGGGGTGGCGCCGGACAGCAGCACCGTGGTCTTCCCCCGTTCACCGCCGTGCTTCTCCAACGCCTGCCGCTGCTTCCGCTCCACCGAGGCACGCAGCTTGTCGACGTCCTGCTGGAGCTCGTCGGCCTGGCGGCCGCCCGCCTCGATCCGCTCGATGAGCTCCTGCTTCTCCTTGGCGATGCTCGGCGCCGAAATCTGCGCCTGGGCAGCTCCCACGGTCACCACCAGGGCGGCGAGCACCAGTCCGACCGCCAGGCCCAGCTTGGCCCGGAGAGTGCGGGGCATGTGCGAGCGGCCGACCTCGCCCCGCCGGGCCACTGCCTCCGCGTAGCCGTCGTCGAGGCTGTGCTCCATCACATTGGTCAGCAGCGACATGGAGGCATCGGGCCGCGAGGCACGCGGTGCGGTGCTCCGGGTGGGCTGCTGCGACATGCCGCACATCGTCGCACGTGGAGGCCCGTGCCGCCGAATGCCCCCACGCACACACCGTGCGGCGGGACTTGCCCCGACAAGGGCGAGTCCCGCCGCGCGGTCAGTGGCCCGCGCGGTCGACCACCGCGGCCCATTCGTCCAACAGTGCCTGCGCCGAGGTCTCGTCCGGGCCTTCCGCCCACAGATGGGTGACGGCCTCCGCCGGGTCGGGCAGCACCATCACCCAGCGGCCGTCGGACTCCACGACCCGCACTCCGTCGGTGGTGTCCACGGAGCGGTCTCCCGCCGCCTCCACCACCGTGCGCATCACAAGGCCCTTCACCGCCCAAGGGGTTGCCAGATCGCGACGGCTGACGTGCGCCCGCGGGATCCGCGCGTCGATCTGGCTGAGGGTGAGCTGCGTACGCGCGACCAGACCGATCAGCCGCACGAACGCTGCGGCGCCGTCGAAGACCGAGCTGAACTCCGGTACGACGAAACCGCCCCTGCCGTCTCCGCCGAAGACGGCGCCGTCCTCCCGGCTGACCCTGGTGAGATCGCCGGGAGAGGTGGTCGTCCACTCGACCTGCGTGCCGTGGTAAGCGGCCACCTGCTCGGCGATCCGGGTCGTGGTCACCGGCAGCGCCACACGGCCGCTGCGCCGCTCGGCGGCGACCAGATCGAGCATCACCAGCAGTGCCCGGTCGTCCTCCACGATCCTGCCGTGCTCGTCCACCAGCGAGATGCGCTCCCCCACCGGATCGAACCGCACCCCGAAGGCCGCGCGGGCCGAGGCCACGATCTCACCGAGCCGCACCAGCCCGGCCCGGCGGCTCTCCGCCGTCTCGGTCGGACGCGACTCGTCCAGCCCGGGGTTGATGGTCAGCGAGTCGACCCCCAGGCGTCCCAGCAGGCTCGGCAGCACCAGCCCCGAGCTGCCGTTCGAGGCGTCGACGACGACCTTCAGTCCGGCCTCCGTGACCCCGGTCGTGTCCACGGCGCGCAGCAGTGAGCCGGTGTACGAGTCGTAGACGCTGGAGGGGAAGCTGAGGTCACCGATCTCGCCCGGGAAGGCCCTGCGGTACTCCTGACGCGCATAGACGCGGTCGAGCTTGCGCTGCGCGGCCTGGGAGAGTTCGGCACCCCGCTCGTCCATGAACATGATGTCCACGGAGTCCGGGACACCGGGCGTCGTACGGATCATGATGCCGCCGGCGCTGCCCCGTGCCGTCTGCTGCCGGGCCACCGGAAGCGGCACGTTCTCCAGGTCGCGCACATCGATGGCGCTGGCCTGGAGCGCGGAGATGATGGCCCGCTTGAGGGCACGGGCACCGCGGGAGTGGTCCCGGGCGGTGCAGACTGTGGAGCCCTTCTTGAGCGTCGTCGCGTAGGCGCCGGCCAGCCGCACCGCCAGCTCCGGGGTGATCTCCACGTTCAGGATCCCGGAGACGCCGCGGGCGCCGAACAGATGCGCCTGGCTCCGGGACTCCCAGATGACGGAGGTGTTGACGAACGCACCGGCCTCGATCGTCTTGAACGGATAGACCCGGACGTTGCCCTGGACGATCGACTCCTCGCCGATCAGGCACTCGTCTCCGACCACGGCGCCGTCATCGACCCGGGAGGCACGCATGATGTCGGTGTTCTTCCCGATGACGCAGCCGCGGAGGTTGCTCTGCGGGCCGATGTACACGTTGTTGTGCACCACGGCCCGGTGCAGGAAGGCGCCGCTCTTGACGACCACGTTCGAGCCGACGACGGAGTGCTCGCGGATCTCCGCGCCCGCCTCGACCTTCGCGTAGTCGCCGATGTAGAGCGGCCCGCGCAGCACCGCGTCCGGATGGACCTCGGCGCCCTCGTCCACCCAGACCCCGGGCGAGATCTCGAATCCGTCCCGTTCCGCCTCGACCTTGCCCTCGAGGACGTCGGCCTGGGCCTTCACATAGCTCTCGTGGGTGCCGACGTCCTCCCAGTAGCCCTCCGCGATGTAGCCGTAGATCGGCTTGCCTTCCTTCATGAGCTGCGGGAAGACATCGCCGGACCAGTCCACGGGCACGTCGGGCTCGACATAGTCGAACACCTCGGGCTCCATCACATAGATCCCGGTGTTCACGGTGTCCGAGAAGACTTGCCCCCAGGTCGGCTTCTCGAGGAACCTTTCGACCTTGCCGTCGTCGTCCACGATGGTGATACCGAATTCCAGCGGATTCGGCACCCTCGTCAGGCAGACGGTGACCATCGCGCCGCGTTCCTTGTGGAACCGGATGAGATCGGTGAGATCGAAGTCGGTGAGCGCATCGCCGGAGATGACGAGGAACGAATCGTCCCGCAGCGCTTCCTCTGCGTTCTTGACGCTGCCGGCCGTCCCCAGCGGCTTCTCCTCGTTGGCGTAGGTGAGCTCCATCCCGAGATCTTCACCGTCACCGAAATAGTTCTTGACCAGTGAGGCCAGGAATTGCACGGTCACGACGGTCTCGGTGAGCCCGTGCCGCTTGAGCAGCTTCAGCACGTGCTCCATGATCGGCTTGTTCACCACCGGCAGGAGCGGCTTGGGCATGCTCGCGGTCATCGGGCGAAGGCGCGTGCCCTCGCCGCCGGCCATCACGACGGCCTTCATATCGGAAGCGTCCTCCTTGCACAGACGACGGTCACCCCGACCATGACCCCTCCAGGATGACCTACAAAGGCGCAATCAGGGCAACCGGCCTCCGAAACGAGAAAGGCGGGATTCACCCCGTCGTCGCGGCGTCCACCCTGATCAGACGGCGGACCTGGACCACGTAGAGGATCCCTGCCCACCAGTACAGAGCAGTACCCCATCCGGCGAAGGCCCATCCGAAAATCGCCGCGAGTGACGAAACCCAGCCACTTCCGTCACTGAGCAGCAGCAGGGGGAAGGCGTACATCAGATTGAAGGTCGCGGCCTTGCCCAGGAAGTTGACCTGCGGCGGGGCGTAGCCGTGCCGGTCCAGCACCCAGACCATGACCAGCAGCAGCAGCTCACGGGCCAGCAGTGTGGCGGTGAGCCACAGCGGCAGGATCTCCCGCCAGGTCAGACCCACGAGGGTGGAGAGGATGTAGAGGCGGTCGGCGGCCGGGTCGAGAATGCGGCCGAGGCTGCTGATCTGATTCCACCTGCGGGCCAGTTTCCCGTCCAGGTAGTCGGTGATACCGCTCGCGGCAAGCACGAGCAATGCCCACAGATCGCAGTTGGGGCCTCCGAACTCGGGCCAGAGGATCAGCCACAGGAAAACGGGGACGCCCACCAGGCGAGCCATGCTGAGGAGGTTCGGGATGGTGAGGACTCGATCCGTCTGGACCCGCGTCTCCTGGACCTCCACCCGTGGGCCTCCTCAACAAGACATGCCGACGCTACCCCCCGACCCTACCCGGCGCCGCTCGCGGAGCGTGCAGGGGGGCAGCGGAAAGCGGGAAGGTATCCCGACACCACCAGTCGGCGACCGGTGGGCCGGAATACGAGCCGGCCGGATACGCATATGGGCCCCGCCGACCATGTCGGCGGGGCCCATATCAAGAATTGTTCGGCGGCGTCCTACTCTCCCACACGCTCCCGCATGCAGTACCATCGGCGCTGAAAGGCTTAGCTTCCGGGTTCGGAATGTGACCGGGCGTTTCCCTCACGCTATGACCACCGAAACACGGTGAAACACACAACCAGCAGCACAACACCCACCCGACAACACGGGGATGGTGCTTGCACGGTTGTTGTCTCAGAACCGACACAGTGGACGCGAGCCTCTATGGACAAGCCCTCGGCCTATTAGTACCGGTCACCTCCACACGTTACCGTGCTTCCAGATCCGGCCTATCAACCCCGTCATCTCCAGGGAGCCTTAACCCCTCAAAGGGGGTGGGAGTCCTCATCTCGAAGCAGGCTTCCCGCTTAGATGCTTTCAGCGGTTATCCTTCCCGAACGTAGCCAACCAGCCATGCCCTTGGCAGAACAACTGGCACACCAGAGGTCCGTCCGTCCCGGTCCTCTCGTACTAGGGACAGCCCTTCTCAAGACTCCTACGCGCGCAGCGGATAGGGACCGAACTGTCTCACGACGTTCTAAACCCAGCTCGCGTACCGCTTTAATGGGCGAACAGCCCAACCCTTGGGACCGACTCCAGCCCCAGGATGCGACGAGCCGACATCGAGGTGCCAAACCATCCCGTCGATATGGACTCTTGGGGAAGATCAGCCTGTTATCCCCGGGGTACCTTTTATCCGTTGAGCGACGGCGCTTCCACAAGCCACCGCCGGATCACTAGTCCCGACTTTCGTCCCTGCTCGACCCGTCAGTCTCACAGTCAAGCTCCCTTGTGCACTTACACTCACCACCTGATGACCAACCAGGCTGAGGGAACCTTTGGGCGCCTCCGTTACTCTTTAGGAGGCAACCGCCCCAGTTAAACTACCCACCAGACACTGTCCCCGATCCGGATCACGGACCCAGGTTAGACATCCAGCACGACCAGAGTGGTATTTCAACAACGACTCCACGAACACTGGCGTGTCCGTATCACAGTCTCCCACCTATCCTACACAAGCCGAACCGAACACCAATATCAAGCTGTAGTAAAGGTCCCGGGGTCTTTCCGTCCTGCTGCGCGAAACGAGCATCTTTACTCGTAGTGCAATTTCACCGGGCCTATGGTTGAGACAGTCAAGAAGTCGTTACGCCATTCGTGCAGGTCGGAACTTACCCGACAAGGAATTTCGCTACCTTAGGATGGTTATAGTTACCACCGCCGTTTACTGGCGCTTAAGTTCTCAGCTTCACCACACCGAAATGTGACTAACCGGTCCCCTTAACGTTCCAGCACCGGGCAGGCGTCAGTCCGTATACCTCGCCTTACGGCTTCGCACGGACCTGTGTTTTTAGTAAACAGTCGCTTCTCGCTGGTCTCTGCGGCCACACCCAGCTCAGACAGCACGTGCCCTCACCAGACATGGCCCCCCTTCTCCCGAAGTTACGGGGGCATTTTGCCGAGTTCCTTAACCATAGTTCACCCGAACGCCTCGGTATTCTCTACCAGACCACCTGAGTCGGTTTAGGGTACGGGCCGCCACACAACTCGCTAGAGGCTTTTCTCGACAGCACAGGATCATCCACTTCACCACAAACGGCTCGGCATCAGGTCTCACCCCTGTAACGAGGAACGGATTTCCCTACTCCTCGGGCTACACCCTTACCCCGGGACAACCATCGCCCGGGCTGGACTACCTCACTGCGTCACCCCATCACTCACCTACTACAAGCTCGGACCGTCGGCTCCACCACACCCGGACTCCGAAGAGACCAGGAGGCTTCACGGACTTAGCATCACCTGATTCGATGTCTGACGCTGCATAGCGGGTACCGGAATATCAACCGGTTCTCCATCGACTACGCCTGTCGGCCTCGCCTTAGGTCCCGACTTACCCTGGGCAGATCAGCTTGACCCAGGAACCCTTAGTCAATCGGCGCACACGTTTCCCACGCATGTATCGCTACTCATGCCTGCATTCTCACTCGTGAACCGTCCACAACTCGCTTCCACGGCTGCTTCACCCGGCACACGACGCTCCCCTACCCACCCCAACAGGCGTTAGCCCTCATGTTGGAGTGACACGACTTCGGCGGTGTACTTGAGCCCCGCTACATTATCGGCGCGGAATCACTTGACCAGTGAGCTATTACGCACTCTTTCAAGGATGGCTGCTTCTAAGCCAACCTCCTGGTTGTCTCTGCGACTCCACATCCTTTCCCACTTAGCACACGCTTAGGGGCCTTAGTCGATGCTCTGGGCTGTTTCCCTCTCGACCATGGAGCTTATCCCCCACAGTCTCACTGCCGCGCTCTCACTTACCGGCATTCGGAGTTTGGCTAAGGTCAGTAACCCGGTAGGGCCCATCGCCTATCCAGTGCTCTACCTCCGGCAAGAAACACACGACGCTGCACCTAAATGCATTTCGGGGAGAACCAGCTATCACGGAGTTTGATTGGCCTTTCACCCCTAACCACAGGTCATCCCCCAGGTTTTCAACCCTGGTGGGTTCGGGCCTCCACACGGTCTTACCCGCGCTTCACCCTGCCCATGGCTAGATCACTCCGCTTCGGGTCTTGAACACGCTACTCAAACGCCCTCTTCGGACTCGCTTTCGCTACGGCTCCCCCACACGGGTTAACCTCGCAACATGCCGCAAACTCGCAGGCTCATTCTTCAAAAGGCACGCAGTCACGACGTTACGTGCAAGCACGCAACGCGACGCTCCCACGGCTTGTAGGCACACGGTTTCAGGTACTCTTTCACTCCGCTCCCGCGGTACTTTTCACCATTCCCTCACGGTACTATCCGCTATCGGTCACCAGGGAATATTTAGGCTTGACGGGTGGTCCCGCCAGATTCACACAGGATTTCTCGGGCCCCATGCTACTTGGGAGTCCCACAAACAAGTCGCTGGCATTTCAGCTACGGGGGTCTTACCCTCTACGCCGGGCCTTTCGCATGCCCTTCGCCTACACCAACAATTTTTCACTCGTCCAACAGCCGGCAGACCATTGAAGTGAGATCCCACAACCCCGCATGCGCAACCCCTGCCGGGTCTCACACACATACGGTTTAGCCTCCTCCGGTTTCGCTCACCACTACTCCCGGAATCACGGTTGTTTTCTCTTCCTACGGGTACTGAGATGTTTCACTTCCCCGCGTTCCCTCCACACCGCCTATACATTCAGCGGCAGGTGACAGCCCATGACGACTGCCGGGTTCCCCCATTCGGACACCCCCGGATCACAGCTCGGTTGACAGCTCCCCGGGGCCTATCGCGGCCTCCCACGTCCTTCATCGGTTCCTGGTGCCAAGGCATCCACCGTGCGCCCTTAAAAACTTGGCCACAGATGCTCGCGTCCACTGTGCAGTTCTCAAACAACAACCAGCCACCCACCACCCAGAGCACAACACCCTGGTTCACTGGGACCGGCCTCGAGCAACACAACCCAACGGCCGTGCCCTCAGACACCCAACAGCGCGCCCGGCCCGACCAGCCACCAGCTCCACGTTCCACACTCCCGAAGAAGCAGTACTAGCAAAACCGGCAACCAACCGGACCGAATA